>NZ_JBHZCY010000028.1:0-80581 GCF_042786665.1 Kitasatospora sp. NPDC059146
GTACGTCCAGTACGAGGCCGACTCGGGCGCACGCCCAGCCGGGCGCCCAACGCCGCGCGCTGATCTGCCAAGATCCGCCGGACAGGCCCTAGCCGGCTAACAACAGCCGTGGGCCACCGCCGCCCCGACGACCCCCTCCGCCGTCCCGGCCGCCTCCGCCGCCCCGACGGCCTCCTCCTTCTCGGCGATGCGGCCGCGCAGCATCGCGTCCATGACCGCCATGTACCGCTGGGTGCGGGGGCCGCCGAGCAGGAAGGGGTTGGCGGCCCCGGGCGGCTGGTGCCGCAGCTGCTCGGCCCGTTCCAGGCCGTGGTCGTTCGGGTGGTTGGAGAGCTCGACCTCCACGTTCGCCCGGCGCATGACGGCCCGGAAGGAGTGGACGGAGGCGAGGAAGGTGCGCAGCTCGGCGACCGTCGAGGGCGGCTTGAGACCGCCCCACAGCATCGCGCTGTGGTGCCGGCGCCCCGCCCGGACCGGGATGACCGGGGAGACGGTGCCGGGGGTGTGGCCCGGGGTGTGGTGCAGTTCGATCGTCGTGCCGCCGAGGGTGAGCTGCGCGCCGTCCGCGATGTCGAGGTCGCGGGCGGGGGCGTCGGCAGGGCGGGTGCGGGCCAGGAGGTCCCAGTCGGCCGCGGACATGTGCACCCGGGCGCCGTAGCGGTCGGCGAGGGTCTGCGCGCCGCCGAAGTGGTCCGGGTGGCCGTGGGTCACGACGATGTGCCGGATCGCCGTCGGGTCGGCGCCGACGGCCCGCAGCCCGGGGACGATGAGATCCTCGGCGTCGGCGGGCGAGGTGAGCGCGTCGATCAGCACGATGCCGTCGTCCGTCAGCACCGCCATCGCCGAGACCCAGCCCGCGCTCAGCAGCACGAGGTTGTCGAACAGTCTGACGGGCGGGGGCGCGGGCAGCTGGGGGAGGGCGGAGCCGGGTGTCAGCGCCGTCACCAGGGCCCGCAGCACGGGGTCGTCACCGGCCAGGCGGCGCGCCCGCTCGTCGTGCGCGCAGGCGGCGGACGGCGCCTTCGCCGCAGGGCGCGGGCCGGACGGTGCCTTCGCCGACGTTCCGGTGGCGGCCGAGGCCGGGCCCGGCAGGGCGGCCGGCGCGGCCCCGGCGGCGATACCGAGGACGGCGAGCTGGGCGAGCCGGCGCCGGGTGTAGTCGGCCTCCGTCGCGGCGCGGCGGGTGGGGCGGATCATCGCGGTCGGGCTCCTGGTCGGTCGGGAAGGGACGTTCCTGCGCACGTCAGCCGAGGGTGTTGACGACGGTCTTCGTCGCCTCGGCGAGCAGGGCGTCGTCGGACTTGGCGCCCGCCTTGCCGCGGTCGGACAGGACGACGATCACGATCGGGGCGCGCCCGCCCGACGGCCACGCCACCGCGGCGTCGTTGCGGGTGCCGTAGCCCGCGTTGCCGGTCTTGTCGCCGATCCGCCAGTCGGCGGGCACCCCCGCGCGGACGTACGGGCCGCCGGTCGTGTTGCCGACCAGCCAGTCCGTCAGCAGAGCGCGCCGGTCCTGCGGGAGGAGGTCGCCGAGCACGTAACGGCGCAGGTCGCCGGCGAACACCCGCGGCGTGCTGGTGTCGCGGGTGTCGCCCGGGGTGGCCTCGTTCAGGGTGGGCTCGGTGCGGTCGACGCTGGTGGTCGAGTCGCCCAGGTCCCGCAGGGACTTCTGGACGGCCGCCGGGCCGCCGAGTTCGGCGACGACCAGGTTGGCCGCCGTGTTGTCGCTGTACTGGATGGAGGCGGAGGCCAGGTCCCGCAGCTTCATGCCGGTGGCCACGTGCTGCGAGGTGACCGGCGCCCACTCCAGCACGTCCTCCTGACGGTAGGACACGACCTTGTCCAGGTCCGCGTCGGACGCCGTCCGCAGCAGCGCCCCGGCGGCCAGCGACTTGATCGTGGACGCGTACGCGAACCGCTCGTCGGCCCGGTGGGCGACCTCCCGGCCGCTGCCGGTGTCCACCGCGAACACGCCGAGCCGGGCGCCGAAGCGCTGCTCCAGCGCCGCGAAGGAGGCCTCCGCCGCATCGGCCGGGGCCGCCCCGGCCACCGGTACCGCCGTCACGGCGGAGGCCGCCGTACCGGAGGCCGTCGAGGCGCCGCCCGCCCCGCCGCACCCGCCGACCAGCGCGGCCACCAGCAGGGCCGCGGCGGGCAGCGCGACGCGGGGACGGTGGCGGCGGGGGCGGTGGAGGTCGGACGTCATCAGTGGTCTCCCAGGTGGTTCGTACCGTCACGGTCACGCCGATGCGGTCGCGCCGTCGCGCTCAGCCAACCAGGCCGCCGACCCTCCAGTCCAAGACCGCAATCGTGAAGGAGGCGATAAGAAAACACCTATGATGGCTGGCCATGGACCTGCTGGGGCACCTCCGCCACTTTCGCGCCGTCGCCGAGGAACGGCACTTCGGCCGCGCCGCCGAGCGCCTGCGGATCGCCCAGCCCTCGCTCTCCCAGCGGATCCAGCGCCTCGAACGCGAACTCGGCGTCACCCTCTTCGACCGCGGCCCGCGCGGCGTCGACCTCACCCCGGCGGGCCGGCTGCTGCTCGCCGAGGCCGAGGAGACCCTGGACAGCGCCGCCCGCCTCCTGGCCACCGCCGCCGACCTGCGCAGCGGACGGGCCGGCACCCTGCGCGCGGCCGTCCCGCCCGACCTCGGGCCGGCCACCCTCGCCGCGCTGCTCACCGGCTTCGAGGCCGCCTCCCCGGGCACCCGGCTCGAACTGCGCGAGGTGCCCGTCACGGCCGTGGTGCGCGAACTCGCCCAGCACACCGTCGACGTCGCCGTCGTGCGCCACCCCTGCCCGGCCGACGGACTGGCCTTCGGCCCCGTCCTGCACCAGCCGCTCGGCGTCCTGCTCGCCGACCGCAGCCCGTACGCCGACCGCCCGGAGCTCGCGGTGGCCGACCTCACCGGCCTGCGCCTGGTGCTCTTCCCGCGCGCCACCGCCCCGGCCCTGTACGACGAGGTGCTCACCACCCTGACCAGGCACGGCTGCACCCCCGAGGCCGTCGTCGACCCGCCGGGGCCCGACGTCGCGGGCGCGCTCGTGCTCACCGGCAGCGCCATCGCCCTGGTGCCGCGCACCGCGCCGCCACCGGGTACAGTCTGGCGTCCGCTCACCGGCACCCCGCTGGCCTGGCGGACCTCCACGGCCTGGCCGGCCGGGCGGGGCGGGCCCGCCGTCCGCCTGTTCGCCCACACCGCCCACGAGGCGCTGACCGGACCGGGCGGCCTGCTGCCCCCACCGCCCCACCGCCCGCTCTACCCCCGGCCCGCAATGGAGTTCCCGCTGTGACCAGCGACCGCACCGGAGCCGAGCGCCCGACCGCCGACCGTACGGCCGCCGTCGGATCAGCCGCCGACCGGACCCCGCACAGCCGCGCCGCGCGCACCCGCATCACCGCCGCCTTCGCCGACGCCGGCGTCACCGGCCGGCTGCACGCACGCGACCTCGACACCGGCGCCGAGATCGGCCTCGGCGCCGACACCGCCGTCAGCACCGCCAGCGTCCACAAGCTCTGCCTCCTCGTGACGCTCTACCGCGAGGCCGCCGCCGGACGGATCGACCTCACCCGACAGGTCGAGATCCCCGCCACCGGCCGCACCCCCGGCGGCACCGGCCTCGCCGCCATGCTCGACCCCGCCCGCCTCTCCCTGCGCGACCTCGCCTACCTCACCGCCGCCGTCAGCGACAACACCGCCGCCGACACCCTGTGGGACGAGATCGGCCTCGACGCCGTCAACCGCACCATGGCCGACCTCGGCCTCACCCGCACCGTCGCCGTCCACACACTCCGCGACCTCAGCGCCGCCCTCGCCGAGGACACCGGCCCGGACTCCCCGGTCGACCCCGCCGTCGTCGCCCGCCTCAGAGTCCTCGACCCCGCCTTCACCAACCACAGCACCCCCCGCGACATGACCACCCTGCTCGCCGCCCTCTGGCACGGCGACGCCTGCCCCGGCGACCACGGCGCCGCCCTGCGCCGCCTCCTCGGCCTCCAGGTCTGGCCGCACCGCCTGGCCTCCGGCTTCCCCTACGACGACGTCCGCGTCCACGGCAAGACCGGCACCCTCCCCACGCTGCGCCACGAGGTCGGCGTCGTCGAGTACCCCGACGGCGGCCGCTACGCCCTCGCCGTCTTCACCCGCGCCGCGGCCACCACCATCACCCTGCCCGCCGCCGACGCCGCCATCGGCACCGCCGCCCGCCTCGCCGTCGACGCCCTCCGGGCCCGCGCGGCCACGGGCCCGACGGGCTGACAGCCCGCGCGCGTTCGATCCGCGCACTCTGCGCGTACCGCCGAGCAGTTCGCCGGGCGGGCCTCAGCGCAGCACCGACTCCAGGAAGTCGCTGCCGATCCGGGCCACGACGGAGATGTCGAGCTGGTGCAGGACGTAGCGGCCCCGGCGCCGGGTGACGAGGAGCCCGGCCTTGCGCAGGACGGCGAGGTGGCGGGAGATCTCGGGGGCGGTGAGCCCGTACGCGTCGGCCAGCTCGTTCGTCGAGTACGCGGCGCGCGCCAGGTTGCGGCACAGGTTCATCCGCATCGGGTGGGTCAGCGCGTCCAGGCGCAGCTTGACCGTCTCCACGGGCTCGGCGCCGCCGATCTCGTGGGCCGCGGCCGGGTACTGGATCACCGGCTGCCAGCCCGGCCCGTACAGGGTGAACAGGTGCGGCCAGCCGAAGACGCTGGGCAGCAGGGTGACGGCGGTGTCGCGGGCGTCGGTGCGCCCGTGCACGAGTTTGTCGACGACGATGCGGCTGCCGTGCTCGTCCTCCTCCAGGCTCAGCGCCGGCGACGCCGCCGTGAGGGCCTCCGCCAGGCCCTTGCGGCGCAGCAGGTCGGTCTTCTGCTGGGCGTCGGCGGTGAGCTGGACGCGGACCCGGCGCCAGGTGTCGGCGAAGAACGCCCGGTCGCAGTCCTCCAGGAGGCGCCGGATCCACGCCCGGGTCCCGGTGGGGTCGTTGAGCATCCGTTCGACGAACGCCGCCTGGTGCGGGCCGCGGGCCGCCGCCAGGTCGAGCGAGCGGCGCCGCGACCACGCGTCGGTCAGGGGCGAGGGCAGCCCCTTGGGGTAGTGGTTGGTGCTGCAGGAGATCTCCAGGGCCGCCCCGACGAACCTCTCGTCCGGCATCCGGTCGAGGTCGTCCAGCTCCTCGGCGAGGGTCTGCCGGGGGCAGGCGGGGATCAGGAAGTCGGAGCGCGTGGAGCGCCACATGAAGTCGGCCTCCAGCATCCGGCCGGCCAGTTCCGGTTCGAGCGTGCCGGAGGTCGCCGTCGTCCACGCGTGCAGCCGGGGGTGGTGGGCGGGCTCGGCGAGCGCGTGCAGCGCGTTGCCGAGCTCGGCCAGCGGCGAGGGGTGGAAGGCGATCCGCTCGTGCGGCAGTCCGGTGATGTCGATGGTCACGCTCACCCCACCATGGTGCCCGGCCCGCTGACCACGTCATTTGACGGGGGTCGTCAATCGGCGGGACCGGCGGGGCGGCCGGGGTGCACGGTGGGCGCATGAACGCACTGCACCAGCACCTCCTGGACAGCTACCGAGCCGCCCAGCACGCCGAACCGGCCCCGCCCGCCCCCGGCACCCACGACCTCGCGGTGCTCCGGGCGGCCCGTGACCACCGCCGTTTCGAAGCGGTCGTCGCCGGCCGCCCCACCCCCGGCCGGCTGCGCTTCGCCGTCCGCCGCTGGCTGAGCGCCCAGGGCCGGCGGGCCGGGGCCGAGACCAGGTGCTGAGACCGGTGCCGGGGCCGCGGCGCGGTCGCCGTCACCCGCCCGGCCCGCCACCCTGGGAGGTGGACCGGGGGGACGCACCGGGGACGCAGCCGGGAGGTTTCCAGTGGACGTACTCGTCGTGGGCGCCGGACCGGTCGGCCTGACCGCCGCCGTGGAACTGCGCAGGCGGGGGATCGGCTGCCGGCTCGTCGAACGGCTGCCGCAGCGGCTGCCGTTCGCGAAGGCGGTCGGTGTCCAGCCGCGCACGCTGGAGATCTGGGACCGGATGGGACTGGTGCGCGCCGCGCTCGACGCCGCCGTCCCGATGCGCGGGCAACTGCGCTACGTGAACGGCACCGAGCAGCCGAGGACCGACCTGGCGCTGCCGCCCGAGGTGCCGTACGGCTTCGCGGCGCTGCCCCAGTACGAGACCGAGCGGATCCTGGAGGAGCACCTGATCCGCCTCGGGGGCCGGATCGAGCGCCGCAGCGAACTGGTGTCGTTCACCCAGGACGACGACGGCGTCACCAGCCGCCTGGTCACCGCGGCGGGGCAGGAGGAGGTCCGCTCCCGGTACCTGATCGGCTGCGACGGTGCGCACAGTACCGTCCGCAAGGGGCTCGGGCTCGGCTTCCGGGGCGGGGCGTTCCCGGAGGAGTACATGCTCGCCGACGTCGAGGTCGACTGGGACCTGCCGCCCGGCTACGGCGTGCGCGCCCTGCACCGGGGTGAGGACGGCCGCGTCGACGACCTGCTGGTCTGCATCCCGCTGCCCGGCCGGGGCCGCTACCGGATGTCGATGCTGGTGCCACCCGAGCTGTCGGCCGCACCGGCCGCACCGGCCGCACCGGCCGAATCGGCCGCTTCAGCCGCGCCTGCCGTCCCGGCCGCTTCAGCCGCGCCTGCCGTCCCGGCCGAATCAGCCGCGCCTGCCGCTTCCGGCGTCGCGCACGGCCTGGAGGGCGGCCGGGGCCCGGCGCTGTCCGACGTCCAGACGGCCCTGGACCGGCTCTCGCCGCGGCCGGCCACCGCCTCGGCCCTGCGCTGGTCCTCGGTCTTCCGGATCAGCCACCGGCTGGTGGACCGGTACGGGGACGGCCGGGTCCTGGTCGCCGGGGACGCCGCGCACATCCACCCGCCCACCGGCGCGCAGGGCATGAACACCGGCATCCAGGACGCCTACAACCTCGCCTGGAAGCTCGCCCTCACGATCGGCGGCACCGCCCGCCCGGGCCTCCTGGCGAGCTACGACGCCGAGCGCCGCCCGGTCGGCGAGGAGGTGGTCGGCCGCACCGTCCGGCACGCCGCCGAAGGCGTCCAGGCCGACCCGGAGGACCCGGCGACCCTGCTGCTGCGCGAGGCCCAACTGCTCGTCGGCTACCGCGACAGCCCGATCGTCGGCCCCCCGGACGCCGACGGCGCCGACGGCGACAGCGGTGCCGGGCCCGCCCCCCGCCCCGGCGACCGGGCCCCCGACTGCACCGGCCTGACCGGCGAGATCGCCACCTACCCGCAGCGCCTGTACGACGTGCTGCGGGGCGGCGAACACGTGCTGCTGCTGTACGGCACCGACCGGGAGTCGACCGGAGGATTCGACGAACTCTCCTCCCTCGCAACCGAACTGACTGGTCATCAGCTCACCTCCTACGTGATCCTCGCCGACGGCGCACGGCCGCCCGCCGGCGGGACGCGGCTCCCGGTGTACCGCGACACCCGCGGCGAGTTCGCCCGCGCCTACGCCACCCAGGCGGGCCCGACGGCGTTCGTCGTCCGCCCGGACGGCTACCTGGGCACCCGCCTGTACCCGCCCACGGCCGAGGGCCTGACCGCCCACCTGGCCCGTGTCTTCCGCACCCCCCGCCCGGAAGGGCGCTGATCCCGGCTGGTCCCAGCGGTCCCGGTGTGCCCCGGTGTGCCTCCTCGCTTGGCCCGTGTCGCGGGGCGTTCGTACGATCTGGCCCTTCCCCCCGAGCACGGCAGGACCAGGACATCCCATGACGCATCCCCTCACCTCGCTGCGGGCGGCGCTGGGCCTGTCGCAGCCCGAGTACGCCCGCCTCGTCGCCCGCACCCACGACGAGCTCGGCCTGGGGCGGATGGCCGCCCGCCGGGAGAAGGTGTCCCGCTGGGAGTCGGGGCGGATCGCCCCCGAGTTCACCGCGCAGCTGGCGATGGCGCACCTGCACGGCGTGGCGGCCTGGGAGGTCCGCCGTCTGGGCTGGCCGTTCTGGGCGCACCTCGCCACCCGGGACGCGGCCCTGCTGGAACAGCCCCACACCGACGAGGGCGCCGTGACCGTCCTGGCCGGTACGGCGCTGCCGCCCGAGGAGACCCCGGCCCGGGCGCCGGCACCGGTCCTGAGCGGCGCGGCACTGACGGGCCAGCTGCGCGGTGCGCTGGAGCGCCTGCGCCTGACCCGGGTGGAGGCGGCGCCGGGGGCGGACCTCGGGGCGCTGACCGGCCGTGTCGCGGGGATCGAGGCGCGCACCGGCGCCCTGGAGGGCCACGAGAACGCCACCGGGCTGTCGCCCGCCGTCCTGTACGCGGCGGCGCACGCCGAGCACCGCCTGGTCGTCTCCCTGCTCACCCGCGCCGGGCACCCCGGCGCACCGGCGTCGGACCCGTCGTCGGCACACCTGTCGTCGGTACACCCGTCGGTGCGGCGCCTGTTCGCGCTGGCCGCCCGCACGTCCCTGCTCTGCGGGTGGTTCAGCCTCGCCCTCGGCGAGGACGCGCGGGCCGAGCGGCACGGCCTCGCCGCGGTCCGGGCCGCCGCCGCGGCCGGTGAGCCGGCACTCGCCGCGCGGGCCATGTCGCAGCTGACCCTCCACCAGCTGGTCGCCGGTGCGGCGGAGGGCGCCGTCACCCTCATCCGCGCCGCCCGCGCCGCCGGCCCCCGCAGCCCGGCGGCGGAGGCGACGCTGCACTGCTTCGACGCCACCGCGACGGCCCAACTCGGCCACGCGAGCGCGGCCGAGGCCGCACTGGACCACGCCGGGCAGTGCATGGCGGACGCGCCCGCCGACCCCTCGCTCGACCCCGGCATCCACCAGCGCCTGTCGATCACCCGGGGCGGCGTGCTGTGGTACCTGGGCAGACCCCGCGGGGCCGCACCGTACTTCCGGGCCTTCGCCGACACCCTGCTCCTGCCGCAGGACACCGCCCACCACCCGCACACCGCGCTGTTCCTGCTGTACGCGGTCGACACCCACCTGGCCCTCGGGGAACTCGACGTCGCCGCCGCACTGGCGCACCGCGCCCTCGACCTCACCGGCGTGCTTGCGCCGGGCCTGGCCCGTGGCTACCGCGACAAGCTCACCGTCCACCGGCACGAGCCCCTCATCGCCCACGCCCTCGACCACCTGAACGACAGCGCCGCGTCCTGAGCCCGCGTCCTGAGCCCGCGCCCTGGGCCCGCGCCCGCCCTGGGCCTGACTCCGGTGTCGTCCGTCCTCTTGTCAGATGTTAGGGAAGTTTCCTAACTTGATGTCATGTCCGAGACACCACGGCACCCCCGGTACTCCCGGCGCTCCCTCCTACGCGTCGGCGCGGCGGGCGGAGCGGCCTTCACCGGCGGCCTCCTGCTGCCCGGCGCCGCCCGGGCCGCCGCCCCGCACCCCCCCGTCCTCGACACCCCCGTCCTCGACACCCCCACCCCCGGCAGCCCCACCCTGCCGTCGCCCCGCGGCGAGCGCACCGCCGGGTCCGCGCTGCGGCCCTTCGGCCGGCACCTCGCCTACGGGGCCGACCCGTCCCGCCAGGTCGTCGTCTCCTGGCAGGTGCCGGACGCGGTGACCGCCCCCTTCGTCCGGATCGGCCTGCAGCCCGGCGACCTCGGCGCGCCGGTCCCCGCCGAGGTCCGCACCCTGGTCAGCAAACTCGCCTGGCAGCACCCGGTCGAGGACCAGCCGCTGGTCAAACCCACCACCGTCACCCAGTACTACCTGCACGCGCGGGTGGACCAGCTGGTCCCGGACACCACCTACTACTACGCCGTCGGCCACCAGGGCCACGATCCGGCCGGCCGGCTCGGCGACGTGGCGAGCTTCCGCACCGCACCCGCCCCCGGACGCGGCGCCGGCTTCACCTTCACGGCCTTCGGCGACCAGGGCATCGGCTACAACGCCGCCGCCACCGCCCACCTGATCGCCGGCCTCGACCCCGCCTTCCACCTCCACATGGGCGACCTCTCGTACGCCAACAGCGGCGGCAGCGGCAAGACCGACGACGCGTACGACGCCCGCCTGTGGGACTCCTTCTTCGTGCAGAACGACCCCGTCGCCGCCCGGACCCCGTGGATGGTGGCGGTCGGCAACCACGAGATGGAGCCCTGGTACGGCGGCGACGGCTACGGCGGCGTCCGCGCCCGGTTCACGATGCCCGACAACGCCTGGGACCAGTCGACGGGCATCTACTCCTGGCGCTACCAGAACGTCGGCCTGATCAGCCTCGACGGCAACGACGTCTGCTTCAACACCCCCGCCAACCTCGACCACACCAAGGGCCGGCAGAAGAAGTGGCTGGAGGCCCGGCTCGCCGCCCTGCGCGCCGACCCCGGCATCGACTTCATCGTCGTCTACCTGCACCAGTGCACGTACTCCACCTGCCACGACAACGGGGCCGAACTCGGCGCGCAGCAGGACTGGGCCCCGCTGTTCGACAAGTACCAGGTGGACCTGGTGCTCAGCGGCCACAACCACGTCTACGAGCGGACCGACCCGATCCGCGCGGGCAAGGCCACCCGCAAGGCCGCCTCCGGCGACACCGTCAACCCGGTGAAGGACGGCACCACCTACGTCGTCGCGGGCGGCGGTGGCGGCGGGCTCTACAAGTTCCCGGCCTCCGACACCTACCTCGGGCACGAGACCAGGAACGACGCCCCGGTCCCGATGGTGGTCTCCGACCGGAGCGGCCACGAGCAGACCGTCAAGGTCACCTGGTCCAGGGTCCGTTACACCGGCTACTGCCTGGTGGCGGTCGACGTGACGCCCGCCGTGGGCGGCGCGCCGGCCCGGATGGAGGTGCGGTCCGTCACCGAGGACGGCACGGCCGTGGACCGCGTCACCGTGCAGCGCGGCTGAACCCGGGCCGGCGCCGCGCGGAAAGCCGAGGAGCGGCCCGCCCCTTCCGTGGGCGGACCGCTCCGGTGTCACCGGGGCGACGGCTGTCACCCGGGCGACGCCGTCACAGGCCGACCTGCGACGAGCAGCGACGGAAGGGGACCGGGGGGAACCAGCCGACGGAGTCGTTGCCGCAGACGTAGACGCTGGTGAGACGGGTGTGGTACTTGATCGCGCTGGCCTGGTTCTTCGCCAGCTGGAACTCGTGGACCTCGCCGGAGGCGGTCTTCACGAAGGCGCTGGCCCCGTTGAAGCGGGTGCCGGTGGACATCCAGACCCAGCCGTCCGAGCAGTTGTCCACCTGGACCTCGACGTCGTAGAAACGCAGCGGCCGGGTGCAGCCCGCGGTGGCGGCGGTGCCCGCCGAGGCCGGAGTGGCCGCGACGGCGGTCAGCGCGGACACGGCGAGGCCGAGGACGGCGACCGTCTTGGGCAGCTTGCCCGACAGAGACTTCATGGGGTGGCTCCAAGCATTCGATGAGCGTTTCCGAGCATGCGATCCGAGCTGTCCGCTCGGGCCGTGCCCCCACTGTTCTCGGAGCGGCGCACCCGTGGCATCGGTCATTTGACTGTCGATGTGCCGGAAACGGCAGGTGGGCCGTGCGAGGTCCTCCGTATCCTTGGCCGGTCACCACACGCGTACGAACATGAAGGAGAGACCCCTCGTGGCCAGCCCGACCGAGACGCTCGAGTTCCAGGCGGAGACCCGCCAGCTGCTGCAGCTGGTGATCCACTCGATCTACTCGAACAAGGACATCTTCCTGCGCGAGCTGATCTCCAACGCCTCCGACGCCCTCGACAAGCTCCGTCTGGAATCCCTCACCGACACCGACCTCGCGGCCGACACCTCCGACCTGCACATCACCCTGGAGGTCGACCGGCAGGCCCGGACCCTGACGGTGCGGGACAACGGCATCGGCATGACCCGCGAGGACGTCGTCGACCTGATCGGCACCATCGCGAAGTCCGGCACCGCCGGCCTGCTGGCCAGGATCAAGGAGGCCAAGGACGCGGAGGCGGCCCAGAACCTGATCGGCCAGTTCGGCGTCGGCTTCTACTCGGCGTTCATGGTCGCCGACAAGGTCACCCTGCACACCCGCCGCGCCGGCACCGAGCAGGGCACCGTGTGGGAGTCCGACGGCGAGGGCACCTACACGATCGCGCCGGCCGACGGCCTGCCGGCGGGCACCTCGGTGACGCTGCACCTCAAGCCGGCCGACGGCGAGGACGGCCTCGGCGACTACCTGGCGGGGTGGAAGATCCGCCAGATCGTCAAGCAGTACTCGGACTTCATCCGCTGGCCCATCCGCATGGCCGCCGAACCCGCCGCCGCGGACGCCGCCGCGGACGGTGCCGAGACCGAGACCGAGGCCGAGACCGTGGACGGCGCCGAACCCGCCGACGCGTTCGAGACGCTGAACTCGATGAAGGCCCTGTGGGCCCGCCCCCGCAGCGAGGTGACCGAGGCCGAGTACCACGAGTTCTACCAGCAGATCAGCCACGACTGGCAGCCCCCGGCCGAGACCGTCCACATGCGCGCCGAGGGCACCTTCGAGTACGAGGCGCTGCTGTTCATCCCCGCCCACGCCCCGTTCGACCTGTTCTCCCGCGACACCAAGCGAGGCGTGCAGCTGTACGTCAAGCGCGTGTTCATCATGGACGACTGCGACGCGCTCATGCCGAACTACCTGCGCTTCGTCAAGGGCGTGGTCGACGCCCACGACCTGTCGCTGAACGTCTCCCGCGAGATCCTGCAGCACGACCGCCAGATCACCGCGGTCCGCCGGCGGCTCGTCAAGAAGGTCCTCACCGCCTTCAAGGACATGCAGGCCGCCAACCCCGAGGCCTACGCCACGGCGTGGGAGCAGTTCGGCCGGGTGATCAAGGAAGGCCTGCTGGAGGACCGCGACAACACCGACGCGCTGCTGCCCCTGGTCTCGGCCGCCTCCACCCACGACGCGCAGAAGCCGACCACGCTGCGCGAGTACGTCGCGCGGATGAAGGACGGCCAGGACACCATCTACTACCTGACCGGCGAGAACCGCCAGATGGTGGAGAACTCCCCGCACATGGAGGCCTTCACCGCCAAGGGCTACGAGGTCCTGATCCTCACCGACCCCGTCGACGAGGTCTGGACCGACCAGGTCCCCGCCTTCGAGGGCCACCGCTTCCAGTCCATCGCCAAGGGCCAGGTCGACCTCGGCGACGACGCCGACACCGACGGCGACGACGAGGCGAAGGCGCAGAAGGCCCGGCGCGAGGAGGACTTCGCCGCCCTCCTCACCTGGCTGCAGGCCACCCTGGCCGAGCACGTCAAGCAGGTCCGCCTCTCCACCCGGCTCACCACCTCCGCCGCCTGCCTGGTCGGCGATGCCCACGACCTGACCCCCACCCTGGAGAAGATGTACCGGGCCATGGGCCAGGAACTCCCCACCGTGAAGCGGATCCTGGAGCTCAACCCCACCCACCCCCTGATCACCGCCCTGCACCGGGCCCACGGGGCGAAGTCCGACGACCCGGTCCTCACCGACATCGCCGAACTCGTCCACGGCAGCGCCCTGCTCGCCGAGGGCGGCGACCTGCCCGACCCGGCCCGGTTCACCCGCCTCCTGACCGACCACCTCACCCACAGCCTGTAACTCCCAGGCGGGCACCGCGGCGGCCGGCCGTACTCCGGGCCGGCCACCGCGGGCCCTCAGCGGCCCGGGCGCTCGCCCGCCCACACCGGGGGAGTGCGGTCCGACCACGGGCAGGCCTGTTCGAGCTGCCCGGCGAGCCGGAAGAGCAGCCCCTCGCGCCCGTACCCGGCGGCGAACTGCATGCCGACCGGCAGCCCGGTGCCGGGGTCGGCCGTCACCGGCACCGACATGGCGGGCGTGCCCGCCACGTTGAACGCCGCGGTGAAGGGGGAGTGGTCGAGGATCCGGCGCAGCCAGCCGAGGCCGTCCAGGGCCTCCGCGCCCCGGCCGTGGGTGCCCAGGGGCACCGGCAGGTCCGGCACGGTCGGGGTGAGCAGCACGTCGTACGCGGCGAAGTACCGTGCCAGGCTGCGGGAGACCTGGTTGCGGACGGCCAGGGCGGTCACGAGCTCGGGGCCGGTGACCCGCCGCCCGTAGTGGTAGCTGGCCAGGATCGGCGCCTCCAGGGTCGAGAAGTCGACGGGCCGGCCGGTGGCGGCGGCCAGCTCGTCCACCATGACGGTGAGGTTCGCCGTCCACTGCCGGGCGTTGGCCAGGACGAACTCCTCCCAGCCGACGCCGAGTTCGGCCTCGGCCTGCTCCACCCGGTGGCCGAGCGACTCCAGCAGGCGCACGGTGCGCGACAGCGCGTCGAGGACGGGCGCCGTGGTGCGCCGCCCGCCCCAGGCCTGGGCGAGGACGCCGATCCGCAGGGAGCCCGGATCCCGGCGGACCTCCTGCGCGTACGGCCGCTCCGGCTGCGGGGCGACGTAGGGGTCGCCCGCCTCCGGGCCGCCCACCAGGTCGAGCAGGACCGCGCTGTCGCGCACGGTGCGGCTGACGCTGCCGTGCACGGCCAGGCCGTTGAAGATCTCGTCGACGGCGGGGCCGACGGGGATGCGGCCGCGGGTCGGCTTCATCCCGAACAGGCCGTTGTAGGCGGCGGGGACGCGGATCGAGCCCGCCGCGTCGGTGGCGTGCGCGATCGGCACGATCCCGGCGGCGACCGCCGCGCCCGCGCCCCCGCTGGAGCCGCCGGCGCTGCGGGTGGGGTCCCACGGGTTGCGGGTCGGGCCGTACAGCACGGGTTCGGTGGTGGTGCTGTAGGCCAGTTCCGGGGTCGCGGTGCGTCCGAAGGTCACGAGGCCGGCGGCGCGGAAGCGCGCCATCAGGGTCGAGTCCTCGGCAGCGACGTTCCCGGCGGCGAGGCGGCTGCCGAGCTCGGTGCGCCGCCCGGCCATGGTGACCCCGAGGTCCTTGACGAGGAAGGGCACCCCGGCCAGCGGCGCGCCGCCGGGGCGGGGCCGGTCGTCGGCCGGCCAGGTCTCCACGACGGCGTTCAGCCGCGGGCCGACGGCCCGTGCGGCCGCGCGCGCGGCGGCCTCCACCTCGGCGGGGCTCACCTGGCGCCGGGCGATCAGTTCGGCGAGCCCGACCGCGTCGAAGGCCGTGTACTCCGTGACGTCCACTGGGTCACTCCTGGATCCGGGACCGGTACCGATGTCGATACCGACCAGTCTTCAACGATACCGATCGGTATCGCGTGGAACGGACTGGTACCGTAGCAGGAGGTTCAGGAAGTGCGGGACGCCAGGGAGGCGGAGCACCCGCGAGCGACCGGAGGCCCCGAACAGCCATGACAGCGACCGCCGGACGACCGAGCAGGGTGGCCAAGCTGCCGCCCCGCGAACGCATCCTCGACGCCGCGGAGGAGCTCTTCCGCAGCGAGGGGATCCGGCGGGTGGGCGTCCAGGCGATCGCCGAGAAGGCCGAGACCACCAAGATGGCGATCTACCGTCACTTCGAGACCAAGGACGAACTGGTCGCCGAGTGGCTGCGGATCGTCGCCGCCGAGTACCAGGCGGCGTTCGACCGGGTCGAGGCCGAGCACCCCGACCGGCCCCGGGAGCAGATCCTCGGGCTGGCCCGCTTCATCGCCGACGGGCTGCCGGCGGTCTCGCACCGGGGCTGCCCCTTCATCAACTCCATCGCCGAACTGCCCGACCGCGCCCACCCCGCACGGCAGGTGATCGAGCGGCACAAGGAGCGCCAGGCCCGCCGGCTGCTCGACCTGTGCGCGCGGGCCGGGCTGCCCGACCCGGAGCAGACCGCGGCCGAGATCACCTTCCTCCTCGAAGGCGCGCAGGTCAGCACGCAGAACGGCAGCGTCGACCGGCCGGGCGAACGCCTGCTGCGCATCGTCGAGGCGATCCTGGACCGGGCCGCGCCCGCCGCGCCGCCCACCCGCTGACCCCGGGCGACGCGTTCGCGCGGTGTGCCGCTTTGTGACCCGTCGCCTTGTGACCGGTCACTACCCGCGTCGTTAATCTTTGTGACCCGGCCCGGGGACAGCGTGACGGGTCATGGACATGATGTTCTCCGGGGCGCCGGCTACCAGTTGGTAACCCGCGTTCTCCGACGGACCACCAGGAATTCCACGACTCGGGGGAACCATGCGCACGTGCACGTCCCGGCTGCTCGCCGCCGCCGTCACCGCCGCCCTGGCCGCCACCGCCGTGGCCGCCACGGCAGGCCCGGCCGCCGCGGCCGCGCGCTCCGCCACCGCGGGCGACCCCTTCTACGCCTACGACGGCAGCACGCCACTGGCCTCGCTCGCGCCGGGCACCGTGCTCAAGACGCGGACCCTGCCGTACCACGTGCTCGGGCTGCCCACCCCGGTGACGGCGATCCAACTGCTCTACCGCAGCACCGACGCCCAGGGCCGCCCCAGCGCCAACGTCACCACCGTGGTGCGCAGCCTGGCCGGGGACGGCAGCAAGGCCGTCTCGTACCAGTCCTTCTACGACTCGCTCGACCCGAAGGACGGCCCCTCCCGCGCGGTGGCCGGCGACGTCAGCATCAGCGGTCTGATCCCCAACGTCGAGGCGCTCTTCCTGGTGCCGCTGCTCGCCCAGGGCTACAACGTGGTGCTCCCCGACACCGAGGGCCAGAACGCCGACCTCGCGGCCGGCCCGGAGTACGCGACCAACACCCTGGACTCCATCCGGGCCGCCACCCGCTCCCCGGAGACCGGCATGGGCCCCGACACCCGCTTCGGGCTGATGGGCTACTCCGGCGGCGCCGTCGCCACCGGCTGGGCGGCCGCGCTCGCGCCGAGCTACGCGCCCGAGGTGAACGCCAAGCTGGTCGGCTACACCGAGGGCGGGCTGCTGGTGGACCCGGCGCACAACCTCAAGTACGTGGACGGCTCGCTGGTGTGGAGCGGCATCACCCCGCTGTCCGTGATCGGGGCCTCGCGCTCCTTCGGCAGCGACCTGACGCCCTACCTGAACGACTACGGCCGCTCGGTCTACCAGCAGCTGGAGCACGGCTCGATCGTCGACGCCCTGGGCCACTACCCCGGGCTGACCTGGAAGGCGCTGGTCAAGCCCCAGTACGCCGACCCGAACTCGGCGCCGCCCTTCGTCGAGGCCGTCAACCGGAACAACCTCGGCTCGGCCCCCACCCCGACCGTGCCCGGCTCCATCGCCCAGGGCAACGGCGGCTTCCTGGAGGGCACCTTCGCCAGCCCGCCCGGCATCGGCACGGGCGACGGCGTGGCGGTCGCCGGGGACGTCCGGGCCCTCGCCCGCCAGTACTGCGCGACCGGCACCGCTCCGGTCGCGTACCAGCAGTACGACCTCCTCAGCCACTTCGGCGTCCCCGTCGTCTGGGCCCCGCAGGCCGTCGGCTGGCTGGGCGACCGCTTCGCCGGCCGCCCCGCCCCCTCCGACTGCGGCCACATCCCGCCCGGCAACTCCCTCACCCCGGAACAGCCCACCCCCGGCCACTGACCCGGACGGGAGCACGAAGCACCCGCGGCACCGGACACCGTCATACCGGAGTACTACGACGGGACTTGGCACTCCGGTACGACGGTTTCCGCCCCTCCCCACCCGTACCGTCGCCCGTGTCCGAAGCGACCACGGGAACGAACGAGGGGGAACGGCGATGAACACGCGAGGACGGGCCGGGGCGGCCGCGGCGGCGGTGCTGCTGGCGGCGACGGCCACGGTGGGTGCGGCCGGGGCGCCGGGCGCGGCGGCGGCGCCGCAGCGGGCCACCGAGCGGCAGGCCAGGGCCTGGCTGCCGCAGCCCACCGGGCCGTACCCGATCGGCACGACCGCCCTGCAGCTCACGGACGACGGCCGGGACGACCCCTGGAAGCCCGGACAGCACCGCAAGCTGATGATCAGCCTCTGGTACCCGACCACCAGCCCCGCCACCGGCGACGACCGCGCGCCCTACATGCTCCCCGCCGCCGCCGACCACTTCGACAGCGCCGGGAGCATCGGCCAGCGCGAGAACGGCTTCGAACCCGGCCGCACCGACTGGGCGGGCATCCGAACCCACGCCCGCGCCGACGCGCCCGCCCTCCCCGGCGGCAAGCGGCCCGTCGTGCTGTACTCGGCGGGCTTCGGCGCCCCGCGCAGCTGGGGCACCGCCCTGGTGGAGGACCTCGCCTCCCGCGGCTACGTCGTCGTCACCGTCGACCACACCTACGAGGCCTCCGAGGTCGCCTTCCCCGACGGGGACCTCGCCACCTCCGTCTTCCCCGCGCTCATGGACCAGCCCGGCCTCGACCTGGGCGCCCTCCTGCGCAAGATGCTGCAGACCCGGGTCGACGACACCCGCTTCGTCCTGGACCGGCTCGCCGGGCTGCGCCACGACGAGCAGCTGCCGTCCGGCCTCGCCGCCTCCCTCGACCTCGACCGGATCGCCGCGGTCGGCCACTCCGGGGGCGGCTCCGCGGCCCTGCAGACCATGCACGACGACCCGCGCCTCAAGGCCGGCGTCGACCTCGACGGCCAGCTGCACTTCCCCGGCCCGGACGGCAGCGGCGTCCAGCTGCCCCTGCCCACCGTCGCCGCGGACGGCCTGACCCGGCCCTTCCTGCTGATGGGCACCCAGGAGGCCGACTCCGGCAGCTACCACCAGCAGCCCGGCTGGGACGCCCTGTGGCAGCACAGCACCGGCTGGCACGCCGACGTGACCCTGGAAGGCTCCCGCCACGGCTCCTACACCGACGCCCAGCCCCTGCTGCCCCAGCTCGCCCGCCAGGGCGCCGTCACCCCGGAGGCCGTGGCCGCCGCCGTCGGCGACGTCCGCCCCGACCGCGCCGTCCTCGCCACCCGCTCCTACGTGGCGTCCTTCCTCGACCGCTGGCTGCGCGGCCACGACGACCACCTCCTGGACGGCCCGTCACCGCGCTTCCCCGAGATGCGCTACGAGCGGTAGCGCGCGCCGGTACGGCGCCCGGCAGCCGCCCAACCGCCCAGCCGCTCAACTACCCTACGGCTGTACCCGGTTGTCGGTCGCCAGCACGTCGCCCGGCACCGTCGAGCCCACCTGGCGCCGCAGCGCGCCGATCGCCGGATCGGAGATGGAGACGGTGAGCCGGTAGGGCGGCGGGCCGGTGACGGTGTTGTGCGCGTCGGTCGGTGCCACCAGCCGTTGCTGGACGGCGAAGCCGTCGAAGCCCGGGCACAGGGCCTCGGGCGGGAGCGTCACCCGGGCGGACGCGCCGCCCTCGGGCCCGACGTGGACGCTGCCGCCCGGGCCGGCCGGGGCGTCGTCGTCGCCGCGCGTCAGCGGGAGGCCGTGGGCCCCGCCGACCAGGCCGTCCGGGCCCTCGATCTCCACCGCCACGCCCTGCGGACCGAGCGGCGCCGACAGGTCCAGCGCTCGGCCGCCGGGGCCCGGGGCGAGACCCAGGTCGATGGTGAAGTGCCCCGGGTCCTGCGCCGAGTCCCGGGAGAACCCGTAGGAGCTGAGCACGAGTTGAGGCCCCGGCGGTGGGGTGTCGGCCGGTGGCCCGGCGAAGGTGAAGGACGCGGGCGCCGGCTCGAAGTGGTGGAAGCCCCGGGCGCCGCACCTGGCGCCGTCGGAGAACCCGCCGCCGGGCAGCGCGACGTCCGCGGTCGGCCGGGGCGCTCCGGGCACCGGCCGCGGGCCGGGCCTCGACCGGCCGTCCCGGTTCAGCACGCCGGCCGGGTCCGTCCCGACCGCGACGGCCAACAGCGCCGCGAACGCGGTGACCGCGATCAGCGCGGTGCGCCGGCGTCCGGGCCGCAGCCACCGCGAGCGCCCCGCGCCGCGGGCCGCGCGGGGAGCCGGCCCGGGCGTCCAGCGGCGGCCGCCCGGGTCCACCGGCGGCTCCTCCCGCCACCGCGCGGCGAGCATCCTGGTCCGGGCGGTCGGCTCCTTGACGGTGGCCTCCCCGATGAACCGCTCGTCCAGGACGAGCCCCTCGAACGGATCGGGCGTCGCCCGGCCCGGCGTCATCGGCTCCGGCTCCGGCTCACGGGAAGGGGGCTGCTGGGAATCATCGGTGCTCGACACGGCGCCAGTATGCCCGCCCGCTCGGACACACCGCCCTCCACCCACCGGCCGACGCCGCCCACCGGGCCGCGCGACCTCTCCCCGGGAATTCAGGAGGCGAGGCCCACCACGTTCTCCGCGGTGGCGTTCAGATCGCACCACACGGTCGAGGTCCCACCGCTTTCCACCCGGTTTCCGTAGTGGTGGTACCGGCCGTAACCCGGCTTGTAGCACGTCACATCCGCGACGAAGGGCCCGTTGGTACACCTGATCGACGCGCCCGCGTGCCCGCCGCTCCCCGTGAAGAACTGCTTGTTGCCGCAGCTCAACGCCGTCGGGGCGGCCGAGGCCGACGCCGACGAGACGCCGACGAACCCCGCGCCGGCCAGGGCCGTGGCCAGGGCGAACGCCGCAACCCGCTTCCGAGTCCGCATGATGATCCTCCTTCGTATTCAAAGGGATTGGACGAAACCACCCTAGGATTACGAATGGCGGAGGCGGTAGAGGTATTCAGTGAAATGGCTCAGATGCGGCATTTCCCGTGTAAACATCAACCCATGTTCGAATTTTGACCAGGAAAAGCACTGCCGAACACCTGCGGCGGAGCAGCGGCAGCGGTGGCGGGATTCGCACGTCGGTCGGGGCCGGTTCCGTCAGGGCAGGTAGCGCTCGAGCGCCGCGGCGCCCTTCTGCTCGATCTGCTGCCTGGCCCACTCGAGCCGCTCGTGGGTGATGTCTTGCCCGGAGGCCATGACGAGGTCTTCAGGGTCGAAAGGCCGCTCACCTCCGGTGAACAGCCGCTGCGGGGACGCCTTCGCGTCCGCGCCCTCCCCGCCCGCGGGATCGCTTCCTGCGATCGGACTGCCCATGGCTACCTCCCTGGTCGGCCTCCTCCAAGGGTGCCGCCGATCCGCCCCCACCGCTTCCCATCGGTATACGAACCACCCAGCCGCCGCGCCCCGGCCGCCCGACGTCCCGCTCGCCTCCGGGGTCGCTGCGCCATGCGCGTGCTCTCCGCCACCGGGCGCGCGCCCGACGGGACCGGCCCCCGACGCATCGCCATCGTGTCCGCGGGCGTGCTGATCCCGTTCCCGCGGCCAACTGTCGCACGGCTCGCGGACCTGCTGGCGGGCAGCGGCTTGGACACCCACTGCCGGGCTCTCTGACCGGGCTGATCGGGCTGCGGGAGCGGGCCGACAACCTCAGCGGAACGCTGACCTGCTGCCGTACCCGCGACGGCGGCTACCGCGTCCACGCCGTGCCGCCCGACCGCCGGCACTGGCCATCAGCCGACTTCCCGGGTGCCTGCCGCATCGTCGGTTCGTGACCAGGCCCGGGACATCCCGGCTACAGGCCGATGTCGTAGCGCCCGGTCTCGTGCAGCCAGGCCAGGTGTCCGGCGATCTGGTCGTCCAGTCCGCGCGTGTAGCGGGTGAGGATTTCGCTGCCGCGCCGGCGCAGGGCGGCCGCGAGTTCGGTGTACCGGGCCGTGTCGTGTTCGATCTCCCGGGCCGTCAGGTCGATGCCCGTCTGGACGCTGTGACCGTGGTGGTGGGCGAGGACCATGGGCAGGTTGGCGATGTGGCCGCGGGCCACGTCGCGCGGGCAGCCGTACACGTCGTTGGTGAGCCCGATGATGCGGATCGCCAGGTCGGTCAGTTCCCTGACCTGCGGGTCGAGCACCAGGGCGGTCGGCATCTCGAAGCCCTGGGCGACCTCGGTGAGGACGAAGTGGTGGTGCAGGTGGGCGATCAGGTGCCGGATGCGCCGGTACTCGGACACCGGCGGCACCGTCCGGTGCTCGGCGTAGGCGGCGTCGGCGGCCGCTCCCACACTGTAGTGGAGCATCCCCTTGCGGATGCGCAGGACCTGTTGCGGGGTCGCCGCCTGCTCGATCCGCTGGAACAGGTCACGGTAGGCACGTTCGATCGGGACGTCGTGGGGCACCGGGGCGTGGGGGTCTTCGGCGATGGCTTCGCAGGCCAGCAGGTGCTCCGACAGGTCCGTGGTACGGCCGGCGAGGCCCAGACCCTCGGTGTAGCGGTCGTCCTGCACGGTGGCCCAGACGCAGAACCGCGTCGCGATCAGCACCCGTTCCACGTCGCCTTCGGGGATCATCCACGCGTAGGTGCGGCCGAGCGTGGAATGGCGCAGGTATGTCTCGTCCGCGTCGGTGCCGATGATGCCGACGTCGCGAAGCCATGCCAGAGTGCGCTCCTCCAACTCGTCGGCGCGGGGGTGAAGCCGAGGGGGTACCGGAAACGAGATCCGGGGGAGCACCAGTTCCCTGGCCAGGTCACGCCTGTCCTCCCGGGGCGCGGGTACGGGCCTCATCGGGTGTTCCCCCCGCTGTCGTGGCCGTCCTCCCGGTGATCCAGGTGCCGGCTCGCCGTGCGCACCGCCCGGTGGGCCCGCGCGAGCGGCTCGGCGCAGAAGGCCCGGGCCGGTCCGTCCGACAATGCGGCCAGATAGGCGTCGGCACCGCTCAGCTCCCGGCGCGCGTATGCGGCCAGGTCCGCGGCCCCCCAGCCGTCCGGCCAGAAGTCGACACCGCGGGCCGCGTCCTCGTCCCGGTCGATGAGGATGTTGACGCTCTGCAGCGCCCGTCCGTAGGCGACGCCCAAGGTCCGGTCGGTGCGGGTGCCGTCGTGCCAGGCCCACAGGTCGGACAGCAGCAGGACCAGGGTGCCCGACACCGCGTAGGTGTACCGGTCGAGGTCGGTGCCGGTGCGGACGGTGAATCCGCCGGCGGCCCACTGGGCCATGCGTTCGGCCATGGTAGCGAAGGTCTCGTACACCCGGGGCCCGATGTCCGGCGGGGGCAGTGCCGTCCACTCCCCGATGCGCAGGGTCACTGCGGGCAGTACGCCGACGTGCTCCCGGAACAGCGTGGCGAAGTCACTCTCGGTGAAGCGGGTCTGCAGCAGCCGCCCGACGCCACGCAGCAGCACGCCCTTGTCCTCGGCGGCCAGCGACGAGTGGTCCTCGATCTCGTCGATCGCCCGCATGAGCAGGTAGGCGCACGTGACCGCCTCGTTCAGCGGAGCCGGCGTACCGATGACCGGCCCGTACCAGGTAGTGCTGTACTCGCGCACCACGGCGTGCGCGTCGTCGAGCAGGGCCATGACACCCCGTACCTCTCTTCGCGGGTCGGGCGACGACGGTGGGCCCTCGTGCCGCTTCCGGCCCCCGGCTTCGCGGAGCTGTCGGGGCAGCAGGCCGTTCGGGCAGGCCTCGCGCGCCCCTGCCTGCAGCAGACCGCATCTCGGCTCGATGTCAATCCTCCTGACCGGAAGTCGACTTCGGCACAACGGACGGGCCGGGCACCGCCGCGACCGGTGGCCGTCGGATCAGTGGCCCGGCGGCCTCCTTCGTCACGGACGCCGAACACCTCTACCGCTTGTCCCCGGACCACGCCGAGGTCGCGCAGTGGGACCGGGCCACCGGACCCGCCGGGCTGTTCGCCACTGATCCCGGCAACGACCACGTCACCCGCTACAGCGGCAGCCCCGGTTCCTGGACCCCGATCGGCGAGACCGCCGCGGAGACCGCCGTCACATGATCCTCATCGAGGGGCAGGGCGTCAGCGGCTCCACCATCTCGGCGGATGCCGGAGGCGAGCCGACCCCGGCGCCACGCGGACACGCCCGCCCACCCCGGTCTTCCCCCAGATCCGGCCCCCGGTCCGGCCGCGCCATCCCGTCCGAGGGGATGTCGGAGGCCCCTGCGAAGATCGCGGCCATGGAGCTCCCCACCGCCCTCGCCGGCCTCGACGACCACCCCTGGGCCACCGTCGACCACGCCTACGGCCCCGCCGAGGACCTGCCCGAGTTGTTGCGCGCCTTCGCCGAGGGCGGCGAGGACGCCGAGGAGGCACTGGACGAGCTGTACGGCTCGATCGTCCACCAGGGCACCGTGTACGCGGCCAGCGTCGACGCCGCCCCCTACCTCGCCCGGATCGCCGCCTCCGGCAGCCAGAGCGTCGACGCGCTCCGCCTGCTCGGCTGCCTCGCCGAGAGCGAGGACGAGCACGGCGTCGAGCCGGGCGCCGTACGGGCCGCCGTCACCGCCCAACTGCCCCTGCTCATACCGCTGCTGGCGGACGAGGACGCCGACGTACGGCAGGCGGCCGGCTGGACCGTCGGCCACACCCGGGACACCGGCACCGCCCTGCCCGCCGTCCGGGCCCGCCTCGCCACCGAGACCGAACCCGCCGTCCGGGCCGAACTCCTCACCGCCTACGGCCGGTTGGACCGCGAGGGCGCCGCCGACCAGGCCCGCGCCCTGCTCACCCCGGACACTCCCGCGCCGCTGCGCCTGGCCGCCGTGTTCGCCGCGCTGGACGCCGACGAGCCGTGGCTCGCCGCCCACCACGACGCCGTCCTCGGCCTGCTGCCCGCGTGCGAGACCGCCCGGTTCGGCCACGCGGGCGAGCACCGGGAGCCGCTGCGCACGATCGTCGGGCACCTGCTGGAGCGGGACGACGCCGCCGACCGCGAGAGCGCCCTCGCCCTGCTCGACGCCGCCCTGCGCGACGAGCGCCCCGAGGTGCGGGCCGAGGCCCTGTGGGCGGCCGACCGCGCCTGCGCCCTGTCCCGCAGCGCCCCGCAGCGGCTGGTCCCGGCGATCGTCCCGCTCGCCGCCGACCGGGCGGCCGCCCAACTGCTGGCCAAGCTCGGCCCGGCCGCCGCCGAGGCCGCGCCCGTCCTCGCCGAACTCGCCGCGCGGCCGGACGCCCAGGCGGACAACGGGCCGGACAACGGGCCGGGCAGCTGGCCGGACGACGAGGCGGCCGACCAGGCCCTCGCCGCGCTCGTCCTGGTGGCGCCGGAGGCCGCCGCCCCGCTGCTGGCCCGGGCCCTCGGCCGGCGCCCGCGCGCCATGCAGAGCGCCGCCGGGTCCTACGCCCCGGCCGACGCCCCCTTCCCGTTCGACCCGGAGCTGTTCGCCGCGGTCCGCGCCCGCCTGGCCGCCAAGGCCCTGGAGCGGCCCGCCTCGGAATGCCAGGACTGCGGCTGCACGACGGTCAAGGACAACAACGACATCGCGGGCCTGGTCCACCTGCTGCGGCGATGGGGCCCGCAGGCCGTCACGGCGCTGCCCGAACTGTGCGCCGTGCTGCCCCGGTTCCCGTACGCCGCCACCGCGATCACCGCCGTCGCCGCCGACGGCGGACCGGAGCAGCGCGCGCAGGCCGCCACCGGTCTGCGCGCCGAGGCCGGGAAGCTCCTGGTGGCCCAGGCACTGCACGAACTGACCGGCGAGAGCGGACCGTTGCTGGCCGCCGCCGAGGCGGCGTTCGCCACCGGAGTACGCGGCGCCGGTGACGGCGCCCAGGCCGCGGCCGCCCTCGGACCGGCGGCCACCCCCCTCGTCCCGGCCCTGCGGGAGGCGCTCGGCCGCACCGCCGAGCGCGACACCACCCCGCAGGTGGACACCGACCTCGCCCTGGCGCTCGCCCTGTGGCGGATCACCGGGCAGGCGGCCGAAGCCGTCCCGGTCCTGGCCTCGGTGCTCGACAACAGCCGGGGCCGGCAGTGGTTCCGCTGGACCGCCGCCCGCGCCGCCCGCGAGATCGCCGCCCTCGGCCCGGCCGGACGCCCACTGACCGCCCGCCTCGAATCCTTCCTCGACGACCCGACCCTGGCACCCTCGGCCGTCCTCGCCCTGCTCGCCGTCGGCGACCCGGCCGTCCTCGACCGCACCCGCCTCGCCGAAGCGGCCCTGCACTCCGCCGAGACCCACGCCGACCTCAAGCACGCCGTGGAGGCCCTGCGGGCCCTCGGCGCCTCGGCCCTGACCCCGGAACAGCACGACCGCCTGACCGCGCTCGCCACCCGGGACCGCCGCCTGGTCCTCTCCGGCGCCGACCACGCGATGATCCGCGAGGACGAACACCTGCGCACCGCACTGGCGGCCCTCCTCGGCCCGACCGCCTGAGACCTGCCGTCCCCGGCCTCCCCGGCCTCCCCGCCCCCGGCCTCCCCGCCCCCGGCCTCCCCGGCCTCCCCGCCCCCGGCCTCCCCGGTGACGCCGGGGAGCCCGGGCACGGCGAAGCCCCGCCGGGCGGGTGCTCGGCGGGGCTCCGTGTCGCGTGGGGGCGGTGGGTTCCGGGGGAGGGGGTGTCAGGCGCGGGCGTCGATCTTGCCCTGGAGGGCGGCGAGCAGGTCCTTGAGGATGCCGGCGGTGCCCTCGTCGGTCAGCTCGCCCTGCTCGTCGAAGCGCTCGTGCGAGCGGAAGGCGACCAGCTCGGGCTTGACCACGACGTCGCTGTCGGTCCAGACGAAGACCTGGCGCAGCGCCAGCTGGGCGCGGACGGAGCCGAAGTTGGTGGGGGCGGCGCCCATGATCGCGGTGGGCTTGCGGTGCAGCGGCAGGCCCTCGCTCTTGCTCCAGTCGGTGCTCAGCCAGTCCAGGGCGTTCTTGAGGACGCCGGGGACGGAGTAGTTGAACTCCGGGGTGGCGATGAGCAGTCCGTCGGCCTCGGTGACCTTGCGGCGCAGCTCGTCGACGACGGCCGGGCGCTTGCCGGGGTGGTCGAGGTCGTAGTCGTACGGCGGGATCTCGCGCAGGCCGTCGTAGATCTCGATCTCCATGCCGGCCGGGTTGAGCTTCCGGGCGGCGCGCAGCAGCGCGGTGTTGTGCGAGTCGGCGCGAAGCGAGCCGGAGATGGCGAAGACCTTGGACGCGCTCATGACGGTGCTCCTTGCGGTGTGCGTGTGGCTGCCGGGGCGGCGGTGGTTGTTCCGACGCCGAGAAACCTAAACCGTTCAGTTCAATGCGTCAACCAGACAGTTCAGTCTTGACTCTGAACTGGCTTGTGTAGTTCAGTCCTCGGCATGACGACGACTCAGTCCGCCGCGGCCCAGGCCGCCCCCGTCCGCTCGACCACCACCGTCATCGACCCCGTGCACACCTTCGAGGGCGCCGGGTTCCCCGTCCGCCGCCCGTTCCCGGTGGCCGAGCTCCCGATGCTCGACCCGTTCCTGATGGTCGACCAGACCGGTCCGCTGCTGCTCGCCCCCGGCGAGGCCAAGGGCGCCCCCGCCCACCCGCACCGCGGCTTCGAAGCGGTCTCCTACCTCATCGAGGGCTCGATGGACTGGGCCGACTCGACCGGCCGGCGCGGCACCAGCGTCGCCGGCGAGGTCGAGTGGCTCACCGCCGGCGCCGGCATCGTCCACTCCAACGAGCCCACCGCCGAACTGCTCACCCACGGCGGCCGCCAGCACATGCTCCAGATCTGGGTGAACCTGCCCGCCCGGCTCAAGGACCTCCCGGCCCGCAGCCAGAACCAGGGGCCCGACACCATCCCGGTGGTGCACACCGAGGACGGCAGCCGGGTCAAGGTGATCGCGGGCCGCAGCCACGGCGTGGCCGGACCCTTCGAGACCCACCTGCCGGTCCTGCTCGCGCACGCCGTGCTGCCCGCCGGCGGGCGGGCCGACTTCACCGTGCCGACCGGCCACAACGCCGCCGTCTACGTGCTCTCCGGCGCCGTCGAACTGCCCGACACGCCGCTGACGGACGGCCAGCTCGCGGTCCTGGCGCACGACGGCGAGCGGATCACCGTCGCCGCACCGCACGGACCGGCCGAGGTGCTGGTCCTGGCCGGCGAGCCGATCGGCGAGCCGGTCGCCCGCGGCGGCCCGTTCGTGATGAACACCGCGGCCGAGCTCCGGCAGGCCCAACTCGACTTCTCCAACGGGAAGTTCGGGCGGATCCCGGAATGAAGCCGGGAGCACTGAACACGGCGGCAGGGGCGGACGCCCGCCCCGCGCAGCCGCCGACGGACAGCACCGGCCGGGGCGCACGGGGGTCGCTCCGGACCGGCCTGCTGCTCGCCGCGCTCGCCGCCCCGGGAGCCGCAGGACTCTCCAGCCCGAGCCTGGTCCTGCCCGCCGTCGCGCGGGAACTGCACACCGGCCCCGGCCCCGCCGCCTGGCTGATGAGCGGCTACGGGCTCGGCATGATGCTCGGCACCCCGCTGCTCACCGCCACCGCCGGGCGGCGCGACCCCCGGACACTGCTGCTCGCCTCCGCGGGGGCACTGCTGCTCGGCGTACTGGTCACCCTCGCCGCCGGGGCGGACCTGGGCCCGCTGGTCGCCGGGCGCGCCCTGCAGGCGGTCGGCGCGGCCGGGTTCAACGTGGCCGCCTTCCAACTGGCCGCGCGCCAGCCGGACGGACGCGCCTCAGGGGTCGTCGCGATCGGCAGCGCGGCGGGCGGCACCGCCGGCCTGTTCATCGGCGCGGCGGTGGCGACCGGGCTGGGCTGGCGGACCTGCCTGGTGCTGCCGGTGCTGACCCTGGCCGTACTGCCGGCCGTACTGCGCGGATGCGCCGGACCGAAGCCCGGACCGAAGCCCGAGCCGACACGGGAGCCGGCACAGGATCCGGTACGGAAGCCCGTGCAAGGCCCGGGCGCGCAGGCGCCGCGCCGCTCGTTCCTCGGCCTGGACGCCCTGGCGGTGCCGCGCTTCCGGGCCGTCGCCGCGGTGATGCTGGTCCTGGCGACCGTCAACTTCGGCCTGGTCTACGGCGCACCGCGGCGGGCCGCCGCGCTCACCGGCTGGAGCACCGTCCAGACCGGCGCCGTCGGATCGCTCGCCACCCTCACCGGCGCGCTGCTCTCCTGGTCGCTGGTGCGCGCCGCACCCCGACTCGGCCTGCGCCGCACCACCGGCCTGCTGCTCGGCGGCTCCTTCACCGCACTCGCGCTCGCCGCCTTCGGCCCCTGGGCACCGCTGGTGCTGCTGGGCGCCGGGGCCAGCGCCTGCGTCAACGCGGGCGGCCAGGGCATCCTGACCGGCGCCGCCGCCGAGGCCGTGGCACCGCAGCGGCGACCGGAGGCGATCGGACTGTTCAACCTGGTGTTCCTGCTCGGCGCGGCGCTCGGCCCGCAACTGGCGGTGCTCGCCGAGCGGATCGCCGTGCCGGGCCCGTAACCCGCCCCGCCGACGCGCCGGCCGAGCACACCGACCGAGCGCGCAGGGCCGAGCGCCCCGCCCGAGCGCACCGACCGAACCGTTCAGTTTCATATACTGGCCCGTACCGTCTCCCCCCGAGCACCCCGAGGAGAACCCGATGGCCGCCGACGACCCCCAGCCGACCGACGAGTTCGGCATCCCGATCATCCCGAGCCCGGTCGACGCCGCCCAGCGCCGCCGACAGGCCATCATCGACGCGGCCCTGGTCGAGTTCCTGAAGGAGGGCTACTCCGCCGCCTCGATGGACGCCATCACCGCGCGCTCCGGTGTCTCCAAGGCGACCATCTACAAGCACTTCGGGAACAAGGAGCGGCTCTTCCTCGCGGTGATCGGCGGCATACTGCCCACCACCTACGAGGACCTCAAGCCGTGGAACTCCACCATCGCCGAGGCCGACGACCTGCGCTCCGCGCTGATCACGCTCACCCTCGACTGGACCCGCATCCTGCTGCGCCCCGACATCATGTCGCTGCGCCGGCTGGTGATCGGCGAGATCGACCGCTTCCCGCAGCTGGGCCAGCTCTGGTACCGGGTCAGCTACGACATGAACAACGGCCCGCTGATCGAGGCCTTCGCCGAACTGGACCGCCGCGGGGTGCTCGCCGTGGAGGACCCGGCGCTGGCCGTGCAGCAACTCGTCGCCTGCACGGTGGGCGTGCCGCAGCTGGTGCGCACGTTCCGCCCGGAGGCCGAACTGGACGAGGCCGCGATGCACCGCACGATCAGCTCCGGGGTCGACCTGTTCCTGGCCCGGTACGCACGGGAGCAGTGACCGCGGCGACGGCGGGCCCGGCGCCCGGGGCCGCCGCCACGGCCGGCCCGGCGACCGGCCCGCGCCGGTGCCGCCGCAGCCCGGCCACCACCAGCAGCACCGCCGTCCACGCGCCGGTGCAGAGCACCTGGCTGCGGCTGCCCGGGTCCACCAGCATGAACACCAGCACCCCGGCCATCGCCGCCAGCGCCCCGTAGCCCAGGTACGGGAAGCCCCACATCGAGGCCGCCTGCTCCCGCCCGCGCTCCTGCTCCTGCTCCTGCCCGTCCGTGCGCCGCTGCCGTCGGCCGTGCAGCCGCAGGTAGGAGGCGGCGATCAGGATCCAGACCACCAGGATCGCCGTCCCGATCGAGTTCAGCAGGAACGGGAAGACGGTCCGCGGCCACAGCAGACTGAGCACCACCGACCCGAAACCGAACGCGGCCGAGGCGAGCACGGCCCGCCCGGCCCCGACCAGCGCGCCGCCGCCCGCACCACCCGAGTCCTCCACCCCACCACGCCCGGTCAGCAGGCGCGGCGCGTCACCGCGGGCCGCGAGGGCGTGCAGCATCCGCGAGGAGCCGTAGATGTTGGCGTTCATCGCCGACAGCAGCGCCACCAGCACGACGGCGTCCATCAGCTGCGCCGCGCCCGGCACCCCGATCCGGCCGATCGCCGCCGCGTACGGGCCGCCGGCGACCGCCGGGTCGTCCCACGGCACCACGGCGACGATCACCGCCATCGAGCCGATGTAGAACAGCGCCACCCGCCACAGCACCGTGCGCACCGCCCGGCGCACCGCGGCCACCGGGTCCGCGCACTCGGCGGCGGCGATGGTCACCGTCTCCAGCCCGCCGTACGCGAACACCGCGGCGATCGTGCCCACCGCGACCCCGTGCCAGCCGTGCGGCAGCAGCCCGCCGTGCGCGGTCAGGTTCTCCGCGGCCGGCGTCCGGCCGGTGAGCACGGCGGCGGCGCCGAGCAGGACGAACGCGCAGATCGAGGCCGCCTTCACCCCGGCGAACCAGAACTCCAGCTCGCCGAAGTGCCGCACACCCGCCAGGTTCGTCCCGGTGAACAGCGCCATGAACACCGCCACCCACACCCAGGCAGGCACCTGCGGCAGCCAACCCGCCACGATCCGGGACGCCCCGATCGCCTCCGCGGCCACGCTCACCACCAGCAGCGCCCAGTACATCCAGCCGGCCAGCAGCCCGGCCCACGGCCCCCAGGCGCGGGTGGCGTGCGCGGCGAACGCCCCGGAGCCGGGGCGGGCGGCGGACATCTCGCCGAGCATCCGCATGACCAGCACCGTGAGCACCCCGGCCACCACGTACGACACCACGATCCCCGGCCCCGCCGCGGCGATCCCGACGCCGGAGCCGACGAACAGCCCGGCTCCGATCGCACCGCCCAGCGCGATCATGGCGATGTGGCGCTGTCTCAGCCCACGACTGACCGACCGGTCCTCGGACATCACGGCTCCCCCCGTTGTGATCCAACCGGGGGAGATCTTGGCCCCGACCACCCGTCATGATCAAGCCCCCGGTGGAACCCCGTCCGGCGGGTGCCGGCGGCGAGGCGCCGTGGATCCGGCCAACGCCCGGGCGGGTGCTACCAGTTGGCCCAGAGGAGGTTCCAGCCGCCGAGTCCGTTGTCGGGGGCGACGGTCTTCTCCTTGGAGTGCACGACCGTGACGACGTCGCCGATCAGCGAGTCGTCGAAGAACGACCCCGCCTCCGCTCCCGCCCGGTGATGGCCGAGGGCAGCGCCGGCCTGCCGGTCGAGGTGAGCGAGCGGGACCCGCAGGTCATCGAGGTCACCGCCCAGACCACCTCCCACGACGTCAGCTGGTACCTGGAACTGGAGTGGTCCAGCGGCACCCGGAAGGGCACGCTGACCGTCGGCCCCGGCGGCGGCGCGCCGTTCCGCACCAGCGCGGTCAAGGGCCGGCCGCTGTACAGCCACCCGGTCGGCGGGAAGGCCTGGGGCCCCAGCCCCTTCCAGCGGTGACGGCCGCGCCCGGCACCGCACCGCACCGCAGGTGACCTCCCCGGCCGGGGGTGCTCAGCCGCGCGGCGGTCGCGCGGTCGTGCCGGAGGTCAGCCGCCAGAGCCCGGCCAGCTCGTAGTAGAGGCCGTTGACCACCTGGAGGAGTACCAGCGTGACCGGCCACAGCAGCGCGCCGAGGCCGGGCACCGCGTCCACCGGCAGGGTGTACGCCATCACGACCCGCGCGGCGGCGTCGAGCAGCATCGCCACGCCCCAGATCGCGGTCGAGACCCGCCAGATCCGCCGGAAGGCCGGTTCGCGTTCCCACAGCACGTCCCAGGAGGTGCCGTCGGAGCGGAACCGGCCCTCCAGCAGCGGCCGTCCGGCGTGGAAGAGCAGCGGACGCCTGGCCCTGACCGAGACCAGGAACCAGAGCCCGGCCACGCCGGTCAGCCACCCGTCCTTGGCCAGCAGGAACCGGGGGCTGCCGCTGACCAGCGCGGCCGCGACGCCGAGCAGCATGGTCCCGGCGATGAATCCCGCCATGCCCTCCAGGCTCCGGGTGCGCAGCCACCGCACCGCTGTGGTGAGCGCGGGCAGGACGGCGCCGGCCAGCAGCGCGCCGAAGACGCCGACCCCGGCGGCGCGCAGCCCGTAGTACACCGCGATCGGGACCACGACGTCCCAGGCGACGCCGAGCAGCAGGCGCCGGCCGCTGGGCCGCGGCGGCGGCGCGGGGGCGTCACCGCCGGCGCTTCGCGTGGGGGGCACGGCGTCCTCCGGGGCCGGGGAAGGCCAGGGTAGTGCCGGGGTGGAACCGCCCGGTCAGCGCGGGCGGTAGCGCCGGTAGCGGACGTACAGCACGATGCACGTGATCGCGCCGATCGCGCACACCGGCAGGCTCAGCCCGACCGCCATGATCACACCGTCGCCGACGCCCTGCACGGTCTCCTCGCGGAGCATCCCGTTCGGGTCGGTGACCGTGCGGGTGGTGTCCGCGTGGCTCGCGAGATAGGCGACCATCGAGACCCCCGCCAGCAGGAACACCGCCGCCCCGGCCAGGAACCAGCCGCCCGCCCGGTCCTGCCACTCGTCCCCTTGCAGCCGCCGCGCCCGGGGGCTGTGCTCCAGCACCGCGCGGCCCAGGCCGAAGGCCCCGGCGGCGTGCCCGTCGATGTACAGGCGGGCGCCGCCGTCGAGGGCGAGGCGGCAGCGGTAGTCGTTGCCCAGCCGGCGGGCGAGGCCGTGGATCCTCGGGGTGCCGGGGATCGTGACCGACACGATCCGGCTCCACTCCCAGCCCACCGCACCGCGCCGCGAGCCGTGGACGATCCCGCGCTCGCGGACCTCGAAGTACTCTCCCGACCCGCCCCGCACCGCGCGCCACGCCTGCGTCACGGCGACGTACAGCGCGCCCAGGGACAGGCCGATCACCAGGCCGATCGCCCGGCCCCCGCCCGGACGGCCGTCGTCCGCGGCGACCAGCGCCCACAGCCCGAGCCAGCCGCTGGGCACGGCCACCACCAGCGCCCACACGGCGTTGCGCCACCGCGCCCGGGTGTCCACCCGGTGCCTGCTGAGTACGGCGCCGAACAGGTCAGTCATCTCGGCCTCGCTGATCATCCGCACAGTGAAGCACCAACACCGGCTCCGCTCAAGGGCGTTAGCCCGCCCTCGCCCGCCCGCAGGACTCCCTTCCGCAGACCCCCTCCCGCAGGTGTCCGGTCAGCGCTGGCCGACGCGTTGCTGTCCGGTCCGGCGGGAGTCGGCGACGATCGGGAAGGCGTAGTCCCGCATCCGGCTCTCGTACACGCCCACGGCCCGGGCCAGGCCCGGGCCCGGGCCGGTCGCGTCGGCCAGGGCGCGGCTGAGTTCGGCGGCGTCGCGGACGGCGGTGTTGGCGCCCATCGCCAGGACCGGGCTCATCGCGTGGATCGCGTCGCCGATCAGCGTCACCGGGCCCGGCTCCCAGGGTGGCACGGGGGCGGAGGTGGAGATGCGCAGCGGGAAGAGCGAGGCGGTGTCCCACCGGGCGAGCAGGCGGTGGACGTCCTCGTGCCAGCCGTCGCCCAGCAGCCGCAGCGCGAGTTCGCGCAGGGCGGCGGGCGGCAGCGTGCGCAGGTCCGCGGGGGCGGGCATCGCGGGGTGGTCGGCGGGTGCGCCGACCATGCACGCGAGGTAGTCGTGGGCCGGGGGCAGATCGAGGGCGGGGGTCCGGGCCCGGCCGGCCAGGTCGGGCCGGGTGGCGAACTCCACCGGGCCCAGGCCCAGATGGGCCTTGCCCGGGCCGTCGGTGACCACGGTGAAGATGCTCTCGAAGGCCCAGCCCGGCAGGGCCTCGCGGGTTCGCCCGTCCAGTGGGATCCGGCCGTAGACCAGCCGCAGGCCGGCGTCCTCGACCCGGGCCGCGGGCAGCAGGAGCCGGCGCACCGTCGAGTTGACGCCGTCGGCGCCGACGATCAGGTCGCCGGTCGCGGTCCGGCCGTCGGCGAAGCAGGCGGTGACCCGCCCGTCGTCCTCGTGCCGGTAGGAGGCCAGTTGTGCGCCGTGGTGCACCCGGTCGCCCAGTCCGAGGAGCATGATCCGACGCAGCGTCGGCCGGTCGAAGGCGTGCGGGCCGACGCCCGCCGCCTCGAAGCCCGCCGTCGGGTCCGCGGTTCGGCCCGTGGCTCGGTCCGCCAGGACCTCCAGGTGACGGTTGCGGACCGAGACCCGGGCCGGCGGTGCCCCGGCCGTGGCCAGGCAGAGCCCGAACAACTCGGCGGGCAGGCAGTGCCGTAGGGCGGTGAGGCCGGGTTCGTCGAGTTGGATGCGGTAGCCCTGCGGCCGGGCCCCGGGACGGGCGTCGCGCTCGTGGACGGTGACGTCGACGCCTCGCTCGCGCAGGCCGTGGGCGAGCGCGAGCCCGCCCAGTCCGGCCCCGATGATGATCACACGGTACGGAAAAAGCACAGTCCTCTGCCTTCGTTCAGGACGACGAAGGAAGCACCGGGTTCCTCGCAGAGGAACGAACACCGTGTGGGGCGCCGCTCAGAAACACCATTCAGGAGCGGATTTTTTCGCGCATTCCAGCCAGCGCCGACGACCGTAGCACACCCCGAAACGGCCCGACCCCGGCCCGGCCCCGGTCCGGCCCCGACCGTTCACGCGGGCCTGGTCGCCCTGCCGTCCAGCCACAGGGTGTCGGAGGCGTCGCGGTGCGACCCCGTGGTGCCCACGTGCCGGGCGTCGATCTTCGCGCCGTGCTTGAGGACGTGGACGAGGGCCATGCCGTGGCCGCGGCCCAGTCCGTAGTCCTCCTTGAGCCAGGCGAGGATCACCCCGGCCTTCGTGGCCGGGGCGTCGAAGCCGAGCTGCTCGGCGAGCGCGACGAACTGGCGCGGCGTCAGGCCGGTCCTGGTCTCGATGGTGTCGAGGTACGCCTGGAAGGACATGTGCTCTCTCCTGCTCGTGTCGGTGTGTTCAAGGGGTAGACCGGCCCGGGCGGCGAAACTCATCGCCCGACGGCCGGGAACTTCCGGACCGGCCGCGCCGCCCGGGCGTCGCCCGGCGGCCCCTCGCGTACACGTGCGTTTGTTAACATCGCGGCCCGCGCGGACACTTGGGGGGCCGCGCACGGGGAGACGGAGCGAGATCCATGAGCGTGCCCACCGAAGTCTCACGGTTCCGTCTGGGCCACCGGACGAGCATGACCCGCACCGAGGGGCTGCGCAGCACGACCTACCACTCGCAGTGGCACCTGTTCCCGCTCGGCGCGAGCCGGCGCCCGGAGTCGGGGTCCGTCGTCCTCGACGCGTACTGCGGCGACTGCCGCCTCCCCATCAAGGTCGTGCTGGAATCCGAGCCGACCGCCGCACAGAAGCAGCGCACCCGCACCACCTCCGGCTGGCTCCTGCTCGCGGCGGGCATCGCCCTCATCGCCGTCGCCTGCCTCATCGGCGGCGGCGGAGCCGTCCCCGGCCTGTCGGGCGTGACCGGCCTGATGGCCGTGCTCATCAGCTTCGCCGTACGCAACGCGGGAAAGACGTACCCGGGCGTCCACCTGGACCGCAACCAGCCCGCCACCAAGGACACCCCGCACCGGATCTTCGTCCACTGACACCACCCGACGGCGCGGGCGGGGACGTTCCGCCCACCCGCGCGGCGCCCTGTTTCCGTACGTGGGTGAACGACGCCCCGACCGTGCGGGCCGTTTGAGTGACCGAATTGTCACCTTCTGTACTCGGGTGCGCGGTGTGTGGTGCGATGCCGACGTGTAGATCCGGGGGCGGGCGCGGAGACCGACGCCCGCCCCCGGACCCGTGGACGGTCGAAGGGAAACCATGGTGCTCCGCGTGCTGGCCGCGACTGGTGTCGCCACCTCACTGTTCGGCTCGTCGGCCTTCGGCGGCAGCCCGGCCCCGCCCCCACCCCCGCCGCAGGAGCGGATCGTCATCGACAGCGTGGCCGTCAACGGCACCGGCTGCCCGGAGGGGACGGCCGCCGTCGCCGTGTCCCCCGACAACACCGCCTTCACCGTCACCTACAGCAACTACCTCGCCCAGGTGGGGCCCGGGGCGTCGCCGACGGACTTCCGGAAGAACTGTCAGCTCACCCTTCTCGTGCACGTCCCCAGCGGCTACACCTACGCGATCGTGTCCGCCGACTACCGCGGCTTCGCATCACTGGCGCCGGGCGCCTCCGGCACCCAGCGGGCCCGCTACCACTTCCAGGGCGACCCCCGCACCACCACCGCGACCCACCACTTCAAGGGCGGGTTCAACGGCGACTGGCAGACGGCCGACACCGCGCCGGCCGCGGCCCTGGCCTTCGCCCCCTGCGGGGAGGAGCGCAACCTCGACATCACCACCGAACTGCAGGTCGACCGCGGCACCTCGAGCCCGGGCGACACCAGCTTCCTGGAGATGGACTCGACGGACGGCACGGTCAAAACCGTGTACCACCTGACCTTGCGGCATTGTCCATGACCTCCTGACGCCGCGCCCGCCGCCCCCGGGCGGCGGCGGGCGCGGCCGGACTTCCAGGTGCCGGCGAGGCCGGGCAGCGGGTCGCTCCCGTCAACCTCGGAACAGCACCGGGCCTCCCAGGAAGACCCGTAACCTCGCGGCGGGTAGCCGGTGTCCTACGGCTTCCGGAGGGACGCCGGCCGGGTGCGTTGGGTGCTACGAAGGGCAGCGGGGGATGTTGGGGTCCCGGTCGACGGAGCGGGCGTTGCCGTCCGCATACCCGGCGAAGACGTAGACGGTGGGTAGGACGTTGGTCCATCCGTGGCCGTCGTTCCAGAAGATCCGGTTCGTGCGGTACCAGGTGTCGCCGTAGTTGCCGATGCTCTCGCCGACGGTCCAGCACTGGGCGATGATCGCGCCACCGGGAGGTACGTCGGCCCACCCGTCCTTCGAGCTGGTGTTGGGAGCGTCGTAGAGGCCGACCCAGTGGCCGACATTGATCGGGACGTAGTCGTCGGCGTGAGCATTCCCTACGGCAGACACAAGCGCGCCGACACTCAAAGCCGCAGCCGTCGTGACCGCCGCCGTACGGCGGCCGACCCTGAACCTCATGTAGTACCTCCTGTTGTCCGGCCCTCTGCCGTGCAGACGACAGCGCAGTTGGAGCGGGAGCTCTCCCGGGCAGATTGCCTCTCCACAGCCATCGCAGGGAACGACGTTCGCCGGACATTCCCCTGACACTTCACCTCACAGCTCCCCGGCTGCGCCCGGCAGTCGCACCCCTCGCTGCACGAGCCGGGGCACGCCGTACGGCCAGCGCGGACGCGAGCCGCCCGGCTGCGCCCGCACGCCCTTGACGGATCGTCAGCACTGCGGAACGGTGACGCGCAAGTGACCGCAACCGGCGTGGTGCTGGAGGGTGTCGTGGGGCTAGATTTCGTGGGGATCGACCCTGAGACGGGGAAGGAAGGGTCGCCCATGGTGCTGCTGGACAACGACAAGCAGGAGTTGGTGATTCAGGGGTTGAAGGCGGACGACGCACTGAACGCCGAGGTCGGCGGGACGATCTGGGTGGAGGGGCACGATCCCGGTATTCCCGGTCACGAGGCCGTGATCCGCATCCCGTACCGGATGATCCCGATTCTGCGAAAGGCCTGCGATGACGCAGAGCGTGATGAGCTTCTCTGACCTGCTGGCCGCCGCCCGGTACTCGGCGGTCCACCTGGAGATGCGCGACAGCTACGGTGTCCCGGACGAGGCAGAGGCCGTCGAACGGTTCCGACTGACCGGCGAGTCCGACCTCGACCCGGAGTCGGAGTACTGGCGGGACTGGACGGCCATGCTGCGCGAGGCGACCGAACGGGGTGTGGCTGTCCGCCGGGCCCGGATCGTGTCCGAGCCGGTCACCCTCTACACGCGGTACCTGCACGCCATGACGCCGGTCAACACCGCGGCCGGCGAGGACGTCCGCTGGCTGCCGCGCCGCGACGCGTGCGACCTGGCGTTGCCCGGCGCCGACTTCTGGCTGTTCGACGACCGCGTCGTGCGGTTCAACCACTTCACCGGTGACGGCGACTGGGCCGACCCGCGCACCTCCGACACCGAGGACCCCGCCGTCGCGAAGCTCTGCGCCACCGCGTTCGAAGCGGTGTGGGAACGGGCCGTCCCGCACGAGCGGTACACCGTCTGAGCCCGCCCACGCCGAGCAGACAGCCCATGCCCGCCTCGCCCTCATCCAGTGCCCAGGCCGCCCGCGCCGCGCTCGCCGTCCGGCTGCGCGAGCTGATGCTGGACGCCGGGATCGACGGCAAGGAGTTGTCCGCCCGGTGCGGTTGGCACCCCTCCAAGACCTCCCGGATCCTCAGCGGAAAGTCGGCGCCGTCCGAGGCCGACCTGCGCGCCTGGTGCACCGCGTGCGACTCCGCCGACCAGACCGGCGACCTGATTTCCTCGCTGCGCGCGGTGGAGCTGATGTACCTGGAGTGGCGCCGTGTGCACCGCACAGGCATGCGGCAGGTGCAGCAGGAGTCGCTGACCTTGCACCACCGGACCGCGGTGTGCCGGGCCTACGTCTCCAACGTCGTCCCCGGCTTCCTCCAGACCGCCGCCTACGCCACCGCCCTGATGCGCTCGATCACCGAGTTCCAGGGCACCCCCGACGACGTTGCCGAGGCGGTCGCCGCCCGCACCGAACGCGGCCGGCTGCTCCACGACGGCCGCCACCGGTTCGTCATCCTCATCGAGGAGACGGTGCTCCGCTACCGCATCGGCGACGCGGAGACGATGGCCAGCCAACTCGGCCACCTGCTGGCCGTGATGCCCCTGCCGTCGGTCTCCCTCGGCATCATCCCCTTCACCGCGCAGCGCAGGATCTGGCCGCTGGAGGCCTTCTACCTCTTCGACAACGACCAGGCCTGCGTAGAGACCCTGACCGCCGAGGTCACCGTGACCCAGCCCCGCGAACTCGCCGACTACCACCGCGCCTTCGCCGAGCTGGCGAAGCTGGCCGTCCACGGCGCGGCGGCCCGGGCACTCATCGCCATCGCGATCGACACCCTCGGGTGAATCCCCGCAATCACCCGCAATCGCGTTGAACACGCTAGCGGTGACTCCCTACCGTCGAACCGTCGCCCGCCGTGACGGACCGGACACCCGGTTCCCGGCGGGCGCGCCGGGGCCGCTGCGCCCGCCTGACCCCCCGTCGGGTGGGCGCAGCCGTCACCGCCCGCGAGGGAGCGGAGTACCGCCATGGTCTGCCGTCCGGTGCGCACCGCACTGCGCGGATGTGCGCGTTCGCGGCCCGGCGTGGCTCGCGCGGGCCGGGCAGGCCCGCTACTCCTCCCGGCACCGGGAGGCACCGTCACAGCGGCGACAAGGGAGGTCGGCATGGATCACGACGGAGGCCACGGCGGCGCGGGTTCGGGTGGCGGTGGCGGCGAGGGGGACGGGCATCCGGGCACTCCGTGGACGCCGCCGTCCGACCCGCCGTCCCCGGACGGCGGCCCCCCGCCCGGGGACGGGGCCACCGCAAGTGACGCTCGCACCTGAGCAGGAGGACCGCCCGCCGGGGCGGTCCTTCCCCGTCGCCGACGCGTGGACGTCGGCCTTCGACGCCGTCCCGCGCTCACTGTTCCTACCGGACCTGGTCTGGGCCCACGACATGGCCACCGGGAAGAGCCGGCCCGTCGACCGGACCACCGACGAGGCGGGCTGGTTGGCGGCGGCCGCCGCGGACATCCCCATCGTCACGCAGTGGGACGACGGAGAACACCGGGGCGCCGAGCCCGGCACCGTACCCACCAGCTCCGCCTCGATGCCCTCCCTGGTCGCCTCTATGCTGGACGACCTCCAGGTGGAGCCGGGGATGCGGGTGCTGGAGCAGGGCACCGGCACCGGCTGGAACGCCGCCCTGCTCGCGCACCGGCTCGGCGACGCGAATGTGACCACGGTCGAGATCGACCCCGGGATCTCCGCCCGGGCCCGTACCGCGCTCACGAGCGCCGGCTACCGGCCGACCGTCGTCCGTGCGGACGGCGAATCCGGCCACCCGCCCGGCGCCCCGTACGACCGGATCATCGCGACCTACGGGCTGCGCGAGGTTCCGCGGGCCTGGATCGAGCAGACGAAGCCGGGCGGGCTGATCCTGGCGCCGTTCGGCACCCACTACTCCAACGCCGACGCCCTGGTCCGCCTCACCGTGACCGGCGACGGCGCCGCGAGCGGCCCGTTCCTCCAGCCGGTGGAGTTCATGAAGATGCGCTCCCAGCGCCTGCGCCGGCCGCAGCACCCGCCCGGTGGCGGGAGCGTCGCCGAGTCCACCACCACCGCCGTCCTGCCGCCGCACGGCACGTTCGACCCGTTCCCGCTCGCCGCCGGCCTGCGCCTGCGCGACGTCGTCCACGCGATCCAGCCGCACGACGACGGTGCCCGCACCCTGTGGCTCTACTCCCTCACCACCCCGGCCTGGGCGGCCGTGACCTTCCGCGACGGCGAGGACGTGCACCCGGTCCGCCAGTACGGCGGCCGCCGCCTGTGGGAGGACTTCGAGCGGGCTCTCGCCTGGTGGCACGAGGAGGGCGAGCCCGGCATCGCGCGCCTCGGGCTGACCGTCACCCCGGACGGCTGGCGCGCCTGGCTGGACAACGCCGGCCGGCCGATCCGGTGAGCCCGCCGTCCGGGACCCGTCCCGGGTGATGGCGGACCGGTTCGGGGTGTCGGGGCGTGGGTCGCTCCAGTCTCCTACCGGGCGGCGGCGCAGCGCCTGAGATCGAGCTCGACGGAACGGCACAGGCTCAGCGCGTCCTGCGGGTCGTCGGCCCGGTGGCCGAACCGGCGGACGAGTATCACCGAGTCGAGGGTGCGGCCTTCGCGGGCCAGTACGAACAGCAGGGTGAGCAGGGCGGCGCGGGCGTTGCCGTCGTCGAACGGGTGGAAGAAACAGACGTCCAGGTGGGCCCGGGCCGCCCTGGCGGCCAGCGAGGGCCGGCTGTCGGTGGCCTGCGCGAGACAGGCGTCGAGGCGGGTGCCGGTGTCGGGGCCGATCCCGTAGCGCTCCTCGCCGCCCTTGGCGAAGGCGGGGCGGGTGCGCAGCGGCGGCGGCTCGGGTGTGCCCAGGACGTGCTGCTGCCAGCTGCGCAGCAGCTCGAAGTCGAGCGTGGCACCTCGCGCCGCGTCGGCCCGCACCAGCTCCAGTGCGGTGAGCAGGCCGGCGGCGCGGGCGGGGTCCACGGCGGCGTCGAAGGAGCGGAAGTCCTCCGCCGCGCTGTCGCGGGCGGCGGCCGTCGGCTCGTGGTCCGCGCCGTCCGTGCCGGCCTCGCCGTCCGGCCACGGCACGCTCTCGCGTACCGCGAGCCAGCGCTCCAGGTGGTCCGGGAGCCCGCCCGGGGCCGGCGACCAGTGGGTGTCCTGCGGGCGCAGCGGGCCGACGAGCCGTTCGGCGACCTCCTCCGCCAGGACGGTGTCCGGCGCGGTCCAGCTCTTGAACCGGCCGCCGACCGCCTGTCGCACCAGCCGTTCGGCCGCCTCGGGGGCGACGCCCCAGTAGGTGAGGAACCAGCCCAGGACCTGCTGGCAGTGCCCGTACCAGCCGCTCTCGGCGCCGGTCCGGTCGGCGACCTGCAGGATCAGGTTGCGGGCGGCGCGCTCCCACAGGATCCGGTCCGCCACCAGGGTCTCCGGGTCCAGGGGGTAGGCCTCGAACCACCGCGCGAGGTGCTCCAGCCAGTCGCGCCACTCGCACAGCGAGGCCACGACCCGGTCGAGGGTCTGCTCCGCGGTGGTGATCGAGTGCGACCCGCAGCACCAGTTCCCGACCGGCCCGCCGTCGACGTCCGCCTCGCCGACCGACCAGCGCCACCCCGCCGCCCACCGGCCGTAGTGCTCGATCAGCACGTGGGTCATGGCATCGGTCCAGGGCCTGGCCGCCTCCCGCGCCCAGTTGACTCCGATCGGATCGACGGCGGGGTCCGGTCGGGAGGGCACCCGCCGCGCCGGGCCGAGGGAGCGGACCACCTGCGCGGCCGAAGCGGGGTCGAAGGGGTGGGCGGCGGGGTCGACCTCGTCCCAGGTCAGGCCTGCGGGGTAGAGCGCGTTGGACACCGGGTCAGGGTGCCACGGGGGCCAGGGGTCCGGGCAACGCAATTTCCGCCCGCACCGCCCACACCGCCGCATCGCCCGTACCGCCCAGGGACACCCGCGAGGGCTGTGCGACCCCCGCTCCGGCCCCACCGGTTCCGGGAGGGTGGCGACGCGACCCGGTCCGTGCTGCGACACTGTCGATCATGACAGACCACAGTCCTCTCGTAATGCCCACCTTCTCCGCGACCGCCGCCGACACGCCCCTGCCCACCCAGTCCGGCGCGCGCCGGCCGCCGCTCGAGCAGGGCGCCGACTTCCGGCAGCCGCCCGGCGAGACCGCCGCAGTGCCCGCCCCGGCCCGGCGTCCGCTCGCGGTCGGCGGCCTGACCTTCTCCGACCCGGACCGCCAGATCTGACCACCCGGCCGCCTGCCGCAGGCTCCTGACCTGCGACGCTGTCCTCGACGACGGCGAGCAGGCGAGCAGGCGGGTGCCGCCGGAGCCGAGGAGTACGAACTGCGGCTGCGGATCGCACCGTGTAGTCGGGGGCGCCGTGGTTCTCACGCGGTGAGGGTGCCCAGGGCGTCCCGCGCGGCGGCGGTGGCGGCGGCCTCGGCCTCCGAGGGCGGGACGTCCTTCAAGGTGTAGCCGGAGCGGGTGGCCGCCTGGTAGTTGACGGTGATGAGCGCGTTGCGCTGGAGCACCACGAGTTCGATGCGGCCGTAACCCCACGCAACGGTGTAGAGCAGGGTCGCCTTCTCCCCGATGCCGGGGACCGACCGGTCGTCGGTGATCTTCATGGTGCCGGCGCTGGTGGCCGCCGCCGTCCGGGCGCTGCTCAACGTTTCCTGGTAGATGCTGTCGGTGCTCGGGGACAGCGTGACCAGGACCTGCAGCATGGTCAGGCCCGAGTCCTGGCTGGTCCAGCTCCCGCCCGTCACCGGTATGCCCCCGATCGGCTTCTGCTCGGTACAGGGGGCGCCCTTGGCATAGCGGGCGACCGTCTCGGGGTGCACCAGCGAGCAGCCGGCCGCTGAGGCGGTGTAGAGCGCCGCGGACGGGGACGCCGGGCCGGAGGACGCGACTGCGGCGGAAGAGTTCGCCGCGGACGAGGCGGTCGCGGTCGGCGTGACGAGGTTGGCCACCAGGCCCAGGACGAGCGCGGCGGCGCCCGCGCCGGCCGTGATGCCCCCGAGCAGCCAGGTCCACCGCCGGGCGGGCCCGCCCGGGCGCAGGTCCGCCGGGTCGGGGAGGGTGGCGGGAACGGCCTGGGCCGGCAGGGCGCTCGTGCGCGGGAGGGTGGGCAGCGGCTGGGTCGCCGGAGGGGTGTCCTCGATCTCGGCCATCTCGTACGGAACCCTTCGAAGGCTGTCAGCCGCCGGCTGACAGGTGGTAGGCGGTCAGGGTGGGCCCGTAGCCGACCAGCAGGGCCGCGTCCTGGACCAGGACCTGCGGGTCGCCGGGCTGGCGGGCGAAGGTCTGGTGCCACTGCGGGCTGCCGTCGGCGCCGGCCAGCGACTGGAGGGCGATCCCGCCCGTGTCCGTGGGCGCGGTGACGAGGACCGAGTTCCCCCAGGAGCCCCGGACGGTGGCGGCGCCCTGCGCCGACGGCCAGGTCCACGCGGTGGCCCCGGTGCGCGGGTCGGTGCCGGACGCGCCGTGCGGGCCGCCGGTCGCGACCAGGGCCGCGACGTCCGCGCACCCGGTGATGGCGCCGGTGTGGGTGCCGCTCCACAGCCGGGCGCCCGTGGTGTCGAAGGCCGCCGTCGGGATCTGCCCGTCGGTGGCCGTCGTCCCGGAGACGGGCAGGCAGGTGAGCACCGCTCCACGGAGCGCGAGCGAACCCAGGTAGGAACCGGCGGACATGGTCGCCGAGGCCGGCGGCAGGCCGCTGGGCCGGCTCCACTGGGCGGTTCCGCGCCCGCCGTCCACGGCGGTCAGGGCGCGGTCCGGATCCAGGGCGTACAGGTTGGTGCCGCTCGGCGGCGCGTACAGCTCCTGGGCGTCCAGCGACCAGCGTTGGCGCCCGCTCGCGCGGTCGAGTGCCAGGAAGCGGAAGGTGCCGTCGGCGAGCAGGGCCGGATCGCCGAGGACCGTGACGACCAGCAGGCCCGCCGCGTCCATGCCCTGGACGCGGAAGGAGGTGCCCAGCGCGGCACCGCTCCACAGTCTGCGCCCCGCGGCCGCGTCGTAGCCGTGCAGGGCTCCGTCCGCCCCGGTGACCAGCAGCAGGCCCGGCAGCGGCAGGGCGAGGGCCTGCGCACCGGGGACCGGGTCGGACGAGCGCCACAGGTCGGCGCCGCTGCGCGCGTCGCGCGCCCGCACCGAGCCGTCCTGGTCCACCGACCACACCCGCCCGCCGTCGCCGACCGGGGACGCCCCCGCCTCCGAGGTGCTGGTCCACAGCACCCGTCCGTCGGAGCGGGCGTAGCCGACCGCCCCCGTGCGGTCCGCGCACACCACCGCCGCCGGGCCGCAGGCCACCGGCGCCATCCCGGCCCGGGGGAGGGGCGCCGACCAGGCCTTCGGGGGCGCCCCCGCGTTTCCCGGCCACAGCAGCCGGGTGGCCCCGCCCGCGGCGGCCGTGGCGAGCAGCGCGCCGCCGAGGACGAGCAACCGGCGCCGGGTGCCGTTCGGATCGCTCAGCACCCGGGCCAGTTCACGCTCACGCCCGCGTACGGTCCGCTCCGCCCCGCCCATCCAGTCGGTGCCGACCGCCGGGCCGTACCGGAAGGCCTCGGCGAGCTCGGCCGGTGCGGGCCGCCGGGCCGGGTCCCGGTCCAGACAGCGCACCAGCAGTCCGGTCAGCTCCGGCGGCGCCCCGTCCAGGTCAGGGGGCTCCTCGGAGGCCCGGTAGACCAGCACCGCGGGCGGCCCCTCGCCGAAGGGCGCGCGGCCGGTCGCGGCGAAGGCCAGTACGGCGCCCAGCGAGAACAGGTCGCTGGCGGGGGTGAGGGTGCGGCCCGCCGCGTGTTCGGGGGACATGAACCCGGGTGTGCCGATGATCTGGCCGCTCGCGGTGGGCAGCGCGTCGGCCGTCGGCTTGCTGATCCCGAAGTCGATGACCCTCGGGCCGTCCCGGGCGACCAGGATGTTGGAGGGTTTCAGGTCCCGGTGGATGATCCGGGCGCGGTGGACGGCCGCGAGCGCCTCCACCAGGCCCGCCCCCAGGACGTGGAGCGCGGGCCGGGCGAGCGCGCCGTGCCGCGCCACCGCCTCGTACAGCGACGGTCCGGCGACGAACTCGGTTGCCAGCCAGGGGAGTTCCGCCTCCGTGTCGGCGTCCACCACCGCCACGGTGTAGGCCCCGTTGACCGATCTGGCCGCGGCCACCTCCTGGGCGAACCTGCGCCGGAACTCCGGATCGGCCGCGTACTGCTCCTGCACGGTCTTCACCGCGACCGGGCGCCCGCTGCCGGTGGCGGCCAGGTAGACGGCGCCCATGCCGCCCGCGCCGAGTCTGCGCAGGACGCGGTACGGGCCGATGCTGCGCGCGCTCATCCGGCACCGGCTCGGAAGGCGCGCAGCGTGGTGGACGAGGCGCAGTAGAGCGTCGGGCCGTCGGCCGCGGTGGTCCACAGGCCCTCGTCGGAGGGCGGCCGGGCCACCCAGCGGACCGTACCGCGGGCGGCGTCCAGGACGGCCGTCCCGTACGGCCCGCCCTGCAGCGGGACGGCGAAGAAGCCGTCACCCGCGCTCGGAGCCCGGAAGTCCCCGCTCGCACTCGGAAGGGTCACGGCCGCCACGGTGCAGTGCCACAGCCCCCGGCCGGTCGTGACGTCCAGGCAGTAGGCCGTGCCCTGGGCCCCGGACAGCAACAGCCGGTCGCCGCCGAGCGCACAGCCGAAGACCGCCTGCGGGACCGGGGGAGCCGTCCAGCGCTGCCGCCCGGTCGCCGCCTCCACGGCCACCACCGTCCGGTTGGCGACGACCACCAGCAGGTCGCCGGCGCGCAGCAGCCGCGCGGGCACCCCCGCGCCCGCGGGTGCGAGGCCGGCGGCCTGCCAGCGGGACTCGCCGGTGCGCAGGTCCAGCGCGTGCAGGACGTCACCGTCCCGGTAGTAGCACCTGCCGTCGGCGACCAGGCCCATCGCGCTGCCGGAACCGCTGTACAGGGACTCCGAGTGGCGGGCCATCGACACCGCCAGGTTCTCGGCGACGTCGTGCTGCCACAGCACCTCGCCGCTGCCCGCGTCGGTCCCGGCGAGGAGCCCGCCGCCGGTGGCGGAGGTCTGCCGGGCCGTCACCACGGTCCGGTCGTCCGCGCCGAAGACCCGCAGGGTCATCGCGGCGTACATGTGCTGGTCGGCGGGCACGGCGAGCGGGATCCGGTGGGTCTGCGCCGAGGCGTCCAGCCACACCAGGCTCGCGAAGTCCGGGGACGTCCCGTAGAGCAGCCCGCCCTGCGCCTGGAAGAACTGGACCTCCTGCTGGGACCATGCCGTACGCCCCGTCGAGGGGTCCACACCGGTCGCGCCCGTGCCCTCGGTCCACCACACCGGCGTCGAGCCGACGAGGGACAGCTGGTGGAGGACCGTCACGCCGCTGAACGGCCGGCTCCACAGCGGGGCCGGCGCACCGGGCGAGGCCCCGGCACTGCCCGCGCCGCCCGCGTCGGCTCCCCACGCGTCCACGGGGTCACCGACCATCGCCGCCCCGGCCGCCGCCCGGGCCCGGCGGGTGAGCAGCAGCGGCACGCCCACGGCCGCCGCCGCGCCCGCGCCGAGCCCGGCACCGAGGCCCAACAGCCCGCGCCGGCTCAGCGACCGCCACGCCCGCACCGCCCGCGCGGGCGGATCCGCGGGCGGCGCCGCCAGGTCGATCCCGGCCTGCCGCTCCCGGGCCTCGAAGTCGGCCAGCAACCCCGGACTCAGCAGCGCCGCCGGATCGGCCGGGGCCAGCGCGGCCAGCACGGCCGCCGCCGTGGGCCGCCGACCCGGGTCCTTGTCCAGGCACGCGGCCACCAGCGGGCCCAGCGCGGCGGGCACCCCGGACAGGTCCGGCCACTCGTACACCACCCGCCGGTTGATCTGCGCGGGCTCACCGGCGCCGAAGGGGGTGCGGCCGGTGAGCGCGTACACCAGCAGGCAGCCGAGCGAGAACACGTCCGAGGAGGCGAAGGTGACGGACGCGGAGACGACGCGCTCGGGGGCGATGTAGCCGGGGGTGCCGCACACCATGCCGGTCCGGGTCAGGTGGACCGCGTCGAAGGCCCGGCTGATCCCGAAGTCGATGACGCGCGGACCGTCCCGCGCGATCAGCACATTGCCCGGCTTGAGGTCACGGTGCACCACCCCCGCCGCGTGGATCGCGGCCAGCGCCTCCGCCAGCGCCGCCCCCAGCGCCCGCGCACCCGCCTCGCCCAGCGGACCGAACCGCCGCACCACCTCGCCCAGCGACGGCGCCGGCAGGTACGCCGTGGCCATCCACGGCCGCGGACCGCGCGGCTGGGCGTCCACCACGGGCGGCGTGTGGAACCCCGTCACCCGCCGGGCGGCCTCCACCTCCTGCTGGAACCGGCGCTGGAACTGCGGGTCCTCGGCGTACTCGGGCCGGATGACCTTCACCGCGAGCAGCCTCAGCCCGGGCGAGCGGGCGAGGTACACCACCCCCATCCCGCCCTCGCCCAACGGCCGCAGCAACTGATGGGGGCCCACGAACACGGCCGCCCGCGCCCCGGTGCCCTCGCTGTCACCCTTGGCAGCCACCAAGCCTCCCCCGTGCCCTCGCCGCCGTCACCAGACAGAGTGGCACGGACAGGTCATCCGGTGGACCCCTTCCGTCCATCGAAGGCCCCCCGTCCGGCGGGCGGGAGGGAATCGGCATGTGCGGGATCACCATCGGACTGACCATCAGATTTCCGCCCCCTCAAGCAACTTCGCGATCTGCGCCGCTCGGCCGGAGCCGCCGGTGACCACGCTCGACCCACTCCGCGGCCTGCGTCGGCAGGCCCTCACCCGCGCGAGCCACCCGGCACCGCCCGGCACCCGCTGACGGGCGCCGGGCGGTGTGCTCAGCCGGCCGCGCGGTAGGCCTCGCCCATCCGGTTGGGCGTCGCCCGGTGGTAGAGACCGGTGCCGCCGCGGTCCGCGGAGAGGGTGAACCACGCGTAGCGTTCGACGAAGGGGAGCCCTTGGAGCATGGCGGTCGACTTCGTCACGAACGCGGCCTGCTGCTCCGGCGTCGGGTATCGCGGGGTGCCGCCGGAGAAGTCGATCAGGGCGTACTCGGTGAGCCAGATCGGCTTCTTGTAGCGGTCGTGGACGGCCTGGAGGTAGCTGCGCAGCTGACCGGTCGCGGCATCGGCGCGGAAGTCCGAGCCGTACCAGTGCAGGGGGATGAAGTCGACCTTGTGGTGGCGGGCGGCGGCGCCCTTCATGAACTGGTCGAGCCAGCCGCCCGCGACGTCGCCGCCGCCCGCCACCGCGGGCGCCCCCAGGCGCATCCCGGTCGACTGGAGCCGGGGCCACAGGTCGAGGGCCTGGGAGACGCTCATGGAGGCCTGGCCCCGCAGGTCGGGCTCGTTGAACCCGAGCAGGGTCGTGCCCTCCTTCCGGGCCGTCGCGAGCTGCGCGTCGGTCACCGAGCCCGCGCCCCAGATCATGGGGACGAACTCGACGCCGGCCGGCGGCCTGATCTGCTGCCGGTCCGAGGCCCAGGTGTAGAACCAGCCCACCCTGGCGTCGGCCATGGCCTTGGTGACGTCGGTGAAGTTCCAGGCGCTCACGCCCTTCTTCTTCGCCGGGGCGGCGGACGCGTCGCCCGTGGTGCCGACCGTGAGACAGGTCAGCACGGCGAGCAGGGCGGCGAACAGACGTGTTCGACGTGGCAAGGCGTTCCTCTCCTTCGATCAGGCGGTCGTGCCGGGGCTCTCATCCGGCCGGGGCGCTCACGCGGCCGGGGCGCTCACGCGGCCGGGGCGCTCACGCGGAGGGCCCGAAGGTGACGGTGAAGCCGCTGCAACGGCTGCACTGCTGCATCACCTTGTTGCCCGGGACCTGGTCCTGCTTGGACCACGTGTAGGCCTTGGGGCACTTCGCGCTGAGCGCGCGGCTGTAGTCGCTCTGGGTGTCGCGGCTGGGGTTGGTGCACAGCAGCGGCTTGCCGTCCGGCCCGCGCGTCAGGTCGGCGGGCGGGCAGGAGGGCAGCAGGTCCTTCGCGCAGCCCCTGGTGTCGCAGCCCCCGCCCGCCGGGATCGAGGCGTTCACCGGGGTGATCGTGACCGGCAGCGAGAACGCGTTCACGTAGCTCACGTCGTACCAGGGGGCGGCGCCGTCCTTGGCGTCGAAGTTGAACTCGGCGAGGCTGGCGGGCTGTTCGCCCGTCGTGCAGTGGTCGGCGAACGGGCCGCAGTCGCCCACCCGGCAGTGGAAGCCGTTGCCGGAGGCCCCGCCGCAGTCCTGGCGGGCGAAGAACTTCCCCCGCCAGTGGAACGGGGCGGTGGTCTCGGGGATCGTCACCGTCGCCGACTGCCCGGGAGCCAGGACCGGCAGCCGGCTGAACTGCTTCGACCCGTCGGCGTTGACGCCGCTTCCGATCCACAGCCGCTGCGACGAGTGGTTCACGAAGGTCACCGTGTGGTTGACCGCCGCGACCGCGTCCGAGGCGGGCCCGGTGCGGGCCGGCGCCGCCGCGCCCGCACCGGGCAGCACCACGGTCAGAGTGGCGGCCGCCGCCGCGACGAACAGCCTGGTCAGGAACCTTCGCATGACGTCTCCGTTCCGTTCCGCTCAGCAGGTCTTGTCCGGGTGGTCATGGGTGATGGCGCAGATCATCGCCTGCGCACGGCCGTTGGTCGGGTACCTGCGCCGGAGCTCGTCCTTGAAGTCGTTCCACTGACGGGTGATGTCCTTGACGGCGAGGTCGTAGGCGCGGTCGAAGTTGTGGCCGACGGCCGAGCGCGGGGTGTCCTTGGTGTCCTTGTTCAGCACTCCGTCGTGGGTGACGCGGTTCGCGCAGTCGGACACCGTTCCGCTGTGGTCGCGGTCCGGGTAGCAGCCGGTCGCCAGGTCGTGCGGGATGTGGGCGGTGGCGTCCTTGGCCCAGTCGGGCCTGCTCATGGAGCTGTAGCGGGCGATGGAGAAGAACGCGGGCAGGTCGGTCCTGCCCAGGCCCGGGGGGTTCTTGACGCCGACGGCTCCCGGGCCGGCCTGGTCGACCCAGTTGCTGTGGGCGTAGAAGTCCTCGATCTGGTGCCAGCCGCGGCCCAGGTCCTCCAGCACCTCGCACTTCGCCCGTCCCGGCCGGTCGTTCCAGTCGCAGGCCGGGGAGATGGCGGTCTGGGCGGCGACGACGTGCCCGTTCGCGTCGACCAGCCGGTCCGCGGCGGCGGCGGCCCGCTTGAAGTTGTGGACGGAACCGTCGACGCAGTCGATGATCTCGGCGTCGGCCTGCCCGCGGGTGCGGGGGTAGCGGCTGTCGTACCGGGGGTCGAGGTAGTCGGCGTTGTCGCAGTGCAGCTTGCCGATGCCGAAGTACTCGCCGTGGTCGTTGGCGACGATGGCGCCCGAGTTCCCGTCCGCCATCGCCGTCAGCGAGGCCGGGTGCCAGCCCGCGGCCCCCAGGGCGGCCCGGGTGATCCTCTCGTGGTTGCCCCCGCTGAAGGCCTGCGCCGGTGTCGCGGCGCCGAGGGCGACGGAACACAGCAGTGCGACGCAGGCGGCGCCGGGAACGCGCAGGCGCTGCCGGCGGGAAGCGGGGCGGGGATCCACGGGCTCTCCAGGGTGTGCGACGGACGTCTTCGACGTGCGGGCGGGCGTGCGTGCGGGCGCGGCGTCCCGTCCGTACCGCGCGAGTCCACGGCGGAATCCGGTGACGGACCGTCATGGACCGGGCAGCTCGTACGTACGCTAGCTGTCATGTCCGCCTCGCGAAAGGCCGCCCGGCCCGCCGAGAAGAGTCGGAGCTGTCGGGTGCGGAGGTGGTCCGTTCCGCAACGGTGCACGGTTGGTTGATTGTTGGGTCGCTGTTGGAGCACCCTGCCAGCCTCGTGGCGTCACCGCGTGACCGGTCCGGCAGCGAAGCCGGGCCGGTCGCGCGCACCCAACGCCAGAGGCAGGACACGTGAAGATCAGAGTTCCCCGATTCCGCCGGATCAGAGCCGGCCTGACCGTCGTCGCCGTGCTGGTGGCCGGCCTGTCGTTCTCCGCCGGCCAGGCGTCGGCCGACGTGCATCCCTTGGCGTTCCAGATCCAGAACAAGGCGACGGGGCTGTGCCTGGTGGGAACCACCGACATCGGTGCGTGGCCCGTCGCACTCCAGCCCTGCGGCAGCAACGACAACCAGTACTTCGTCACCGGGTACCAGAACCAGATCGTCGACGGCTCCATGTACTACGGCGGTTCCTGCCTGGCGACGGACGGCTCCAACGTCCTGACCGTGGGCTGCGGCAGCCACGACTACGGGCTCGCCTGGATGGAGCTGGGGGTGGACGGCCGCTGGACGAGCGTCGCCAGCCCCAAGGGCTGCTACCTGAAGGTCGCTCAGGGCAACCCCGTCTGCAGGACCGGCTTCCAGGGCGATGACGCCCAGTGGCGCATGATCAGGACGCACTGGGACCACCACAAGGGCACCGAGGCCGGCAACGGCCGCGTGAAGTGGGCGGACTTCTGGGGCCGGGGCAAGGACGACTACATCACCATCGGCGCCACCGGCGCCGTCACGGTCTGGCAGAACAACGGCGGCGACGGCCGCGGCGACTGGGGTTCGCCCGTCCAGGTCGCCGCCGGCATCACCGCGGACCCCAACCGCGTGCGCTTCGCCGACTTCGACGGCGACGGGCTGCCCGACTACATCGCCGTCAACCCGGACGGCTCGGTGCACGTCTACCTCAACCGCGGCGGCGACACCGGCGGCGGCTGGCAGGACATGGGCACCGTCGCCACCGGCGTGACCACCGACCTCAGCCGGGTGCGCTTCGCGGACATCGACGGCGACGGCCGGGCGGACTACAACGTCATCAACCCGGACGGCTCGGTCACCACCTACCTCAACCGCGGCGGCGACACCGGCGGCGGCTGGCAGAACATCGGCATCTCCGCCACCGGCCTGACCACCGACCAGAGCAGGGTCCGCTTCGCCGACCTCGACGGCGACGGCAAGGCCGACTACACCGTCATCAACGGCAACGGCTCGCTCACCGCGTACCGCAACGTCGACGGCCACGGCCAGTGGTCCGCCATGGGGCAGATCGCCACCGGCGTCACCACCAACCAGAACGCCGTCGTCCTCGCCGACTTCACCGGCGACAACCGGGCCGACTACATCACCACCAACCCGAACAACTCGGTCAACGTCTACCGCTACGACGGCGGCAGCAACTGGACCAACCTCGGGCAGGTCGCCACCGGCGCCTGACACCCGTGACCGGCGCCGGCCACCCGTCGCCGGCGCCCGAGGGGGCTCCGGTCCGTCAACCGGAGCCCCCTCCGCAACCGAACGACCGCACGTCATGGGGGAGACCTTGAAACGCATCCTGGCCCTCGGCCTGAGCACCCTGCTCGCCGCAGCCGCCGCACCGGCCGCCCACGCCGCCGCACCGGCCGCCGCGCACGCCACCACGCCGGCCACCACCACTACCGCCGCACCCTCGCTGCGCGTGATGCCGCTCGGCGACTCGATCACCGCAGGCGCCGGCAGCGCCACCGGCTCGTCCTACCGGGCCCCGCTGTGGAGCCTCGTCGCCGGCCAATCCCGCTACACGGTACGGTTCGTGGGCTCCCAGGCCGGCGGGCAGCTGCCCGACCTCGCCCACGAGGGCCACTCCGGCGACATGGTCGACGACCTGCGCGCCGGCATCGACCAGTGGCTCGCCGCCGCGCACCCGGACGTCGTCCTGCTGCACATCGGCGTCAACGACCTCGACCGCGGCGCCGACCCGGCGCACGCGCCCGAGCGCCTCAAGGCCCTCCTCGACCGGATCTACGCGGACCGGCCCGGCACCGCCGTGGTCATGGAGGGCGTGATCCCCACCACCCAGGGCCTCCAGGAGTCCCCGGCCGTCTACAACGACCGGGTCCGCCAGCTGCAGGCCGTCGAGGCCCAGGCCGGGAACTCCTTCCGGTACGTGGACCCGCCCGCCCTGAGCCCCGCCGAGATGTCCGACCGCCTCCACCCCAACGACAGCGGCTACCGGCGGATCGCGCAGGCCTTCTACGGCGGGCTGGACCAGGCGTTCTCCGACGGTGCGGCGCGGGCATCCGTGGCCTCCGACACCGCCAGCGAGTCGGGCGGCCTCGGCCGCGTCCGGTACGCCGACTTCGACGGGGACGGCAAGGCCGACTACCTCACCATCGGCGCCGACGGCGCGGTCGACGTCTGGCTGAACAAGGGCGGTGACGGGCGCGGCGGTTGGCAGCCGCTCGGCCAGGTCGCCACCGGTGTGACCACCGACCCGGCCCGGGTGCGCCTGGCCGACTTCGACGGGGACGGCAAGGCGGACTACGAGGTGATCAACCCGGACGGCTCGGTCCGCGTCTACCTGAACAAGTACACCGGCGGCCAGGGGAGTTGGCAGGACATCGGGGTCGTCGCCACCGGTCTGACCACCGACCCGACCAGGGTGCGCCTGGCCGACTTCGACGGGGACGGCAAGGCCGACTACGAGGTGATCAACCCCGACGGCTCCGTGCACGCCTACCTCAACAAGTTCACCGCAGGTCAGGGGAGTTGGCAGGACCTCGGGACCGTCGCGAGCGGTCTGACCACCGACCAGAGCCGGGTGCGCCTGGCCGACTTCGACGGCGACGGCAGGGCCGACTACGCCGTCATCGACCCCAGCGGCGCCGTACGGATCTGGCTGAACCGCGGCGGCGACGCCAGCGGCGGCTGGCTGGGCATCGGCCAGGCCGCCAGCGGGCTCACCACGGACCAGAGCCGGGTGCAGTTCGCCGACTTCGACGGCGGCGGCAACGCGGACTACATCCGCACCGACCCGCCGTCCAACGCCGCTCTCGTCTACGCCTGGAACGGCGGTGACGGCCGCGGGGGCTGGACCGGCCTCGGCCAGGTGGCCGGCGGAGTGCCCACCGGCTGACCGTACGTGCCCCGCGCCGCGCGGCCGACCGTACGTGCCGCGCGTGCCGCCCGGGCCCCCGGGCGGCACCGGCACGTTCAGCGCCGCACGCCCCGGAGCTGTTCGAGGCCGTCGAGGCTCCGCCGGAGCAGGGCGGGGATGGAGTGGTCCCGGCTGATCCCGGCCGCCTGCTCGAAGCAGGCACGGGCCTGCGGGAGCCAGCCGAAGTGGGCGTGGGCCCGGCCGGTGATGATCAGGCAGTCGGCGATGCCGCTCATGTCCCCCAAGCCGCGGCGGATCGCCAGCGACTCGTCGAGAGCGGCGAAGGCGTCCTCCTGCCGGCCCAGTCCGACCAGGCAGTCGCCGATGTTGGCCAGCGTCACGGCGACGTGCGTCAGGTTGCCGCGGGCCCGGCAGGCTTCGAGGACCCGGCGGAAGTGGGTGTGGGCGGCCTCGAAGTCCTCGTTGCGCAGGTACGCCGTGGCCAGGGCCGCCCGCACCCTGATCGCGCCCTCCTCCGCTCCCGTCCGCCGCTGGAGGGTCCAGGCGTCCTGGGCGTACTCCAGGGCCCGGCCGCCCTCGCCCCGCTGACCGAGGGCCATGGACAGGTTCGCCAGGACGGTGGCCCGGCAGACGTCGTCATCGTGTCCGCCGTCGAGGACGGCGAGTGCGGCCCAGGTGGTCTCGATCGCCTGGTTGTTGCGGAAGGCCATGCCGTGGGAAGCGCCGAGCCGGCGCAGCGTCCACGCCTGGCCGAGGCGGTCCCCGCGCTCTCGGCGGACCTCAGGGCGAGGTTCAGGCAGGTGTCCCACTCGCCCGTCCACCAGAAGGTGTTCGCGTACCCCATGAGCCAGATCGCGAGCCGCCAGGTGAGATCGGGGCGGGAGGAGTCCGCGGCACGGCGGATCACCTCCTTGATGACGGGCAGTTCCCGCCGGCACCAGTCCAGGGCGTGCTGGGGGTCGGTGAAGACGGGCACCGGTGCGGCGGGAGGCTCGGCCAGGCGCGGCGCGCCCGCCGCGTCGACGGCCGTGCTGGCGGCCTCCAGCGCGAGCGCGTACCAGACGCCCAGCCGCAGCGCGGCCTCCTCACGGGCCCCGGCGCTCTCCTCCTCCAGGGCGCGCTGGGCGGCGAACTCCCCGAGCAGGTCGTGGAAGCGGTAGCGCCACTGCTCCGGCGTCTGCACCAGGTGGACGTCCGCGAGCAGTTCGAGCAGGTCCGCGGTGTGCTCCCGGGGCCGGTCCAGCAGGGCGGCCGAGGCGTCGACCCCCAGCGTGTGGCCCGCCCACAGGCCCAGCAGCCGGAAGGCCCGGGCGGCCTCGCGCTCCAGCGGGTCCTCGCTGTCGCGGATGGCGAGGTAGCTGGTGGCGAAGGTGGTCTCGACGGCCAGCCGCCCCACCGACAGGGCGCGCAGCCGCCCCCGGCTGTCGTCCAGGCGCCCGGCCAGGGTGCCCAGGCTCCAGGCCGGACGGGAGGAGAGCCGGGCGCCGGTGATGCGCAGGGCCAGGGGCAGGCCCGCGCAGGCGGCCAGCAGGCGCAGCGCACCGTCCGGGTCCTGCCGGATCCGCTCGGGGCCGCAGAGCCGGGAGAGCAGGGCGCGCTGCTCCTCGACGTCGAGCGGGGCGAGGGAGAGCCGGGCGCCCGCGGGCAGGTCGGGCAGGGCGTTGCGCGAGGTGACGATCACGGCGCTGCGGCAGCCGCCCGGCAGCAGGGGCTCCACCTGGGCGGCGTCGCGGGCGTTGTCCAGCACCAGCAGGACGCGGCGCTCGGCGAGGGCGGTGCGCAGCAGGGCGGCCCGGTCGTCGGTGTCCTCGGGCAGCGGCCTCGCCGCGGCGCCGGGGCCCGAACGGCGCCCGGCCTGCCCGGCCTGCCCTGGGCGGTCGGGGTGCTCGGTCTGCCAGGTCTGCCAGGTCTGCTCGGGGCGGTCGGGGTGGTCGGGGAGGTCGTCCAGGACGGCGAGCAGGACGGCGAGCAGCTCGTGCGGGTCGCGGGCGGGGGCGGCGCCGAAGCCGCGCAGGTCGGCGTGGAGCTGGCCGTCGGGGTAGTGGTGCCGGACGGCGTGGGCGGCCTGGACGGCGAGAGCGGTCTTGCCGATGCCGCCCATGCCGGAGACGACCGCGACCCGGGGGAGGGCGCCGGCGGGCTCGGCCGCGAGGAACTCGGTCAGGGCTCGCAGGTCGCCCTCCCGTCCGGTGAAGTCGGCCAGGGCGGCCGGGAGTTGGGCCTGCGGGCGGATGGTTCTCACGGGCCGCCCGGTGGCGCCGGGCTCCCCGCCCCCGCCGCGTCCGCCGTGTTCCGCACCGCCCGCGCGGCCCTCCCCGCCCGTGCGTTCCCCGTACTCGTCCTCGTCGCGCAGGACCCGCTCATGCGCCGTCCGGACGGCGAGCCCGGGCTCGATGCCGAGCTCCTCGGCCAAGGCGCGGCGCAGCCGCTGGTGGACGGCGAGGGCCTCGGAACGCTGCCCGAGGCGGTGCAGGGCGCGCATCAGCTGGGCGTGGAAGGCCTCGTGCAGCGGGTGCTCGTTCGCCAGCGCGGTCAGTTCGGGCACCAGCCCCCGGACACGACCGAGGCGCAGCTCCGCCTCGATGCGCCACTCCAGGGCCTCCAGCCGGGCCTCCTGCCACTGGCGATGCGGAACCTGCGCCTCGGGAAGGTCCGGGAACTCGCCCAGCGGAACGCCGCGCCACAAGGCGAGCGCCGCCGCCGACTCCTCCCGTACGGCGTCCCAGTCCTCCCGCAACAGCGCCTCGCGGGCGCGCCGGACACCGAGGTCGAAGACCCGGGCGTCCACCTCGCCCGCGGCGACCTCCAGGACGTAGCCGAGCGGGGTGGAACGCAGGCGTTCACCGCGCTCGTCGCCCAGCTGCGCGCGCAGACGGGCCAGCATGTTGTGCAGCGAGGCACTCGCGGAGGCCGGCGGGCTGTCGCCCCACAGGGCGGTCCTGAGCCGGTCCGACGGCACGGGCCGGTCGGGCTCCAGCAGGAGCACCGCGAGCAGCGTGCGGACCTTGGCGCCGCCGACCGCCCGCTCCTGGCCACCGATACGGACGAGAAGCGGGCCGAGCAGGCTGAAGTACATGATCGATCCCCCGGTCTGACACACCCCGCCGGCTGTTCGACCACGGTGATCACGGACACCGTAGGGGACAGGTGCCCGGGGCCTTCAAGAGGGCTCACCCCGCGCGCCGCCGCCGCCCGGCGCCGTTCGGCGACCGCGACCGCCCCGCCGCTGCTCCCCGGCCGTCGGTCTGGTCGGCCGTCAGGCCTTCCCACCGCGGCCCGGTCTGGCGGGCCGGTACGCCTCGGCGCCCGGCGGGCGGCTCGGGGTGGGGGAGGCGCTCGCCCGCGCCGGGGCCGCCGGGGCAGCGGTTGTCGGTCCGGGGACGAAGGATGTTATCGTCAAACTGACCTTAACCCGGGGTCGCCCGCCGTTTCGCGGGTGGAGCGGCCCGCCCGGCGCGGGCGGGTGGTGCTTCGGGAGGCGGACGCTCGAGATCGTCGGCGGTCCGGCCCGGCCCGGGCAACAACCATGATCGTGCATGTCGAAACGACCGAGGAGGAATCAGAGCTGTGCGGGTGATGAGGAGGGGCGTCGTGGCGGTGGCCGCGGGGGCGGTGCTCGCGCTGGCGCTGGCAGGCTGCGGCGGGGAGTCGCACGGCGGCGGGGAGCCCCGCAGCGGCGATGCGGCCCGGAGCGGGACCGAGGCGGCGACGAAGCGGGCCGACGCCCGGACCGACGCCCGGACCGTGCTGATGGCCGCGGCCAGGAAGACCGCGGAACAGGCCTCCTACAAGACGGTCCAGACGGGCGGGGGCGGATCCGACAGGTCCGAGATGTTCTTCCAGCAGCAGCCGTACGCCTCGGCCATCAAGTCCTGGGGGGAGAAGTCCGAGGACAACCCCAGCGGCTTCAACCACATCATCGCCACCGGCGACGGCATCTACATGAAGTCGGACCACGTCCCGGGCAAGAGCTGGTACCGGATGGACCAGAAGACGGCCGGCAGCCCCGGCAGCGCACGGGCGGCGGGGTTCGTCAACGAGATCGCGGGCTCGCTCGCCTCGACCGGGTCCACCTCCTGGGTCGGCGAGGAGCAGGTGGGCGGCCGGCCGGCCGACCACTACCGCGGCACGGTGGTCTTCGACGAGCTGGCCCACTACACCGGGCCCGCCATCAAGGACGAGGTGCGCGACTACTACGTCCAGTTGGCCAAGCGGCGGGGCGAGACCTCGGCGGACCTCGACATGTGGGTCGGCAAGGACGACCTGGTGCTGAAGTCGCAGCAGGTCACCACCGGCAGCAAGGGCCGCAGCGAGGTCGTCGAGGAGTACTCCGACTTCGGCGCCGTTCCGGCCATCACGGCGCCCCCGGCCGACACCGTCGCCACCTGGGACGAGTTCGTCGCCGGCAAGGCGAAGCCGTAGCCGGGGGCACGGCCGCGTAGGCCGCCGCCCGTACGCGCGGGACGCCCCGGTGGCCCCGGCGACCGGTCAGACCCGGTGGCGTGGTGTGAGCAGACCGCTCTCGTACCCGACGATCACCAGCTGGACCCGGTCCCGGGCGCCGAGCTTGTCCAGCAGATGGCTCAGGTGGGTCTTCACCGTCGCCGCGGAGACGCGCAGTTCCTGCGCGATCTCCGCGTTGGACCGCCCCACGCCCACCAGTTGGAGCACCTGCCGCTCCCGGCCGGTCAGGCCGTCCAGCACGGGCGGCGGACCGGTCGGTTCGGCGGCCGGACGACGGCAGAACTCCGAGATCAACCGCCGGGTGACGCTCGGCGAGAGCAGGCTCTCCCCTGCCGCCACCACCCGGATCGCGTGCAGCAGTTCGGCGGGCGGGATGTCCTTGAGCAGGAACCCGGCAGCTCCGGCCCGCAGCGCCGCGAAGACGTGCGCGTCCAGGTCGAACATGGTGAGCATCAGGACCCGCACGTCCGGGTTCCGCCCACAGATCGTCCGGGTGGCCTCGATGCCGTCCGTGCCGGGCATCCGCACGTCCATCAGCACCACATCGGGCTTCTGCTCGGCCACCGCCTCGATCGCGGCGGCGCCGTCGGCCGCCTCACCGACCACGACCAGACCGGGTTCGGCGTCGATCAGCATCCGGAAGCTGCCGCGAAGCAGTGCCTGGTCGTCCACCACCAGGACACGGACGGGCTCGGTCACACGGTCCTCCACCACACGTTCGTCGTTCCGCCCCGGGGCCGGGGCGCCCACCCGGCCGGTCCGGCGCCCCGGCCCCGGGCGCGGCCCCGGCCCTGGGCGCGGCCCCGGCCCTGGGCACGGGCACGGGCACGGTCCATCATGCCGGTCCTGATCAAGGATCCTCCCTCGCCGACTCCACGGCCCGGTACGGCAGTTCGGCCCGGACGGCGAAGCCGCCCCCGGACAGCGGCCCGGCCCGGAAGCGTCCGCCGAACAACTCCACCCGCTCCCGCATGCCGATCAGGCCATGGCCGTGACCACTCCCGCGACCACTCCCGCGACCACTTCCGTGCCCGTCCGCCCGGTCCGCCCCGGCGGGCCCGTGCCGGGCCGGATGCCCGCCGGGCCGGCCCGGTCGGCGGACGCCGCGGCCCCCCGCGCCACCCTCGTCGGTCACCTCGATCCGCAACTCCCGCCCATCGGCGACCAGTTCGACCCGGCAACGGGTCGGCCCGGCATGCTTGAGCACGTTGGTCAGAGCCTCCTGCACCACCCGGTACGCCGAACTCTGCACCCCCTGCGGCAGGTCGGCGGTGCCCTCGGTGCGCAGCTCGGCGGTGAGCCCGGCCGCGGTGGCACCGGCCACCAGCCCGGGCAGCGCCGCGAGCCCGGGCGCCGGCCGGAGCCCGTCCGCTCCGTCGGCCTCCGGCTCGGACCCGCCCGCCCGCAGCACACTGAGCATCTGCCGCATCTCGCTCAGCGCCGAGCGGCTGGCCGTCTCGATCACCCGCAGGGCCTCGCCGGCCCCCTCCGGGTGGGCGGCCAGCAGGTGATTGGCCACCCCGGCCTTCACCGCGATCACCCCGACGTGGTGCGCCACGATGTCGTGCAACTCCCGGGCGATCCGCAGCCGTTCCTCGGTGACGGCCTCCGCCGCGACCCGCCGGGCCGAACGGGCGGCGTGCGCACGACGCTCGCGGACCGCCCGGCCGAGCACCCAGGCCATCCCGGCCAGCGCCAGGCCGGCCACGTGGAGCACGAGGTCCTGCCCGCCGCCGGCCGGGGAGCCCGAGACCAGGAGCAGCACCGACACACCGGCGCTCACCACCCCGATCACCGCGGTGGGCACCCGCCGGGCCGGGACGGTGACCGCCACCTGGTAGAGCGCGAAGGCCACCGCGAGGAACGGCTCCCGGACGGCGCCGGCCACCGACGCCACCACCGAGGCCACCGCGACCACCGCACAGACCGCGGCCGGACGGGCCCGGCGCAGGGCCAGCGGCAACCCCATCGCGGCCGCGATGGCGATCCGCGCCGACCACCCGCCGTAGGAGCCCCACGCCGGACCCGGCAACGCCAGGAACAGCGCGGTCAGCACCACCGCCGTCACGCCGTCGACCGCCACCCACTCGCCCCGGCGCAGCGGCCGGCCGACACCCTCGCGGTACAGCGTCGGCCAGGTCGGCGGGAGTGGGGCCATGCGCCCCACCGTATCCACCCGACCACGCGCACACCTCAGCCCGGGGAATGACCAACCACGGTAGGAGACGGCGCCGGTGGAGCCGCGCCGCCTCCACCGCACGGCGGAGGCCACAGGTCGGATCGCCGGCCGATGTGCCACGGCGCTGCCCCACGGCAGCCTGATGCCGTGATCGAACTACGGCAACTGACCAAGCGCCATCGCGACACCGTCGTCGTCGACGGCCTCACCTTCACGGTCCGGCCGGGCCGGGTGACCGGCTTCCTGGGCCCGAACGGGGCGGGCAAGTCCACCACCCTGCGGCTGATGCTCGGCCTGGAGCGCCCCGACCGGGGCCACGTCCACTACGAGGGCAAGGCCTACCACGAACTGCGCGAACCCCTGCGGCACGTCGGCGCGCTGCTGGAGGCCAAGGCGGTGCAGAACAGCCGCACCGCCTACCACCACCTGCTGTGGCTCGCCCGGACCAACCGCATCGGCCCGGCCCGGGTCCGCGAGGTACTCGCCCTGGTGGGCCTGGAGTCCGTCTCCTCCCGCCGGGCCGGCGGCTTCTCACTCGGCATGGGCCAACGGCTCGGCATCGCCGCCGCACTGCTCGGCGACCCGCCGGCGCTGCTGCTGGACGAACCGGTCAACGGCCTCGACCCGCAGGGCGTGCGCTGGACCCGCACGCTGCTGCGGGGCCTGGCCGCCGAGGGCCGGACGATCCTGGTCGCCAGCCACCTGATGAGCGAGATGGCGATCACCGCCGAGCACCTGGTGGTGATCGGACGCGGCAGGCTGCTCGCCGACACCGGCATGGACGACTTCATCGCCGACAACTGCCGCCCCCAGGTCCTGGTCCGCACCTCGCAGCCCGACCGGCTGCTGGGCGCCCTGACCCGCGCCGGGCTGACGGCACACCAGGAGGAACGCGGCGCCGTGGTCGTCGACGACGCCGGAACGCAGCAGGTGGGCCGGATCGCCGCCGAGGCCGGGCTCGTCCCGGGGGAACTGACCACCCGCGCCGCCTCCCTGGAGGACGCCTTCCTCCGCCTCACCGGCGCCGCCGCCCAGTACCGGGCCGAGGCTCTCACGGGGACGGACCGCCATGCCCTCTAACGCACCGACGGCCGTGCTCCGGGCCGAACTGACCAAGATCGGGACGGTCCGCTCCACGCTCGTCCCGCTCGCCCTCGCCCTGGTCGTCAGCGTGGGGACCGGCGTGGTGAACGGCGCCTCGGCCCGCTCCGCGATCGACCGGCACAGCCCCCTGCTGCGCCCCGACTTCGATCCGGTGGACGCCGGCTTCGTCGGCATCCAACTCGGCCAGCTGGCCCTGATCGCCTTCGCCGTCCTGCTGGTCTGCACCGAGTACGGCAGCGGCATGATCCGCACCTCGCTCGCCGCAGTACCCAGCCGCGGCCTCTTCTACCTCGCCAAGATCACCGCCGCCACCACGGTGGCCCTGCTCGTGGCCGTACCGACCACGTTCCTCGCCTTCCTCGCCTCCCAGACGGCCCTGGGCCCGCACGGCGTCGAGCTGAGCCACCCCGGAGCGCTGCGCGCCGTCCTCGGAGCCTGCCTCTACCTGACCCTCATGTGCCTGTTCTCACTGGGCATCGCGACGACGCTGCGCAGCACGGCACTCTCCCTCCCGCTGCTGTTCGCCCTCGTCTTCGTGCTCATACCGGTGGCCAACGCCGTCCCGGCGCTGCGCACCCTCGCCCGCTACCTGCCCGACCACGCCGGCGCCGAGGTCATGAAGGCCGCTCCGGGCCTCAACCCCGCAACGGGCCTGCTGGTCCTCGCGGCCTGGACGACGGCAGCCCTGCTGGCCGGCTACCTCACGCTGCGCAGCCGTGACAGCTGAACGATGGCTCCGCACCGCCTTCCGTCCGCGCACCCGGTTCCGGGAGGGGGCGACGGTGACGCTTCCTCAGATGCGTCCGACCTGCCAAGATCCGCTGGTGAAACACGTGACCTACCGTCTCCATCCGGCACAGATACGCCGTCAGTGGATCTTCTCGACGCTCTTCCTGGCCGGTGGTGCCTACCTTCTCCACCGCGGTTCGCTCCTCCCGATGAACGTCCGGACCGCCGCCGTCATGGCTTTCGGCGTCCTCCTGATCATCAGTGGGCTCCTCCAGGTGAGGGGCGCCTTCAGCAGCGTGAGCTTCGACGAGCGCGAGATCTGGTGGACCGGGGCCCTGGGCTCCCGCAAGCGGTTCGCCTGGGCGGACATCACCAACGTCGCAGTCGGGAAGAACCGCAACCGCCCCGACTCCGGGGACGTCGTGCGGGTCACCCACCGGGAGCACGGCGACTTCAAGCTGCCGGCGGTGATCGGCATGCCGGGCGCCTGGCGCGACCCGGACTTCGAGACCAAGGCGGCCGCCACCATCGCCACCTGGCGTGCGGCGACGGCGAAGGCCACGGCCGAGCCCGCGACGTAGCCGGGGCACATGCGGCCCGGCCCCTCGTCTCCCGCTGCACCGGGCGGCGAGGGCCGACCCCGCCGAGACGTAGAGCCACCATTGCGTGCCGAAGACGACGCACTCCCGGGTGGGGCGCCCGCGTCCTGAGCATCTGCACCGGGGCCTTCCTCCTCGGCGGGGCCGGGCCGCTGGACGGGCGACGCTGCACCACCCACTGGTGCTACACCGACGAACTCGCCCGCCGCCACCCGCGCCCGAGTGGAGCCGGACGTGCTCTACGTCGACGAGGACCTGGTCATCACCGGCGCCGGCACCGCCGCCGACGTCGACACATGCCTTCACCTCGTCCGCTAGGAACACGGCAGCGCTGTTGCCAACGCGATCGCCCGCCGCATGGTCACACCCCCGCACCGCGACGTTGGCCAGCACCAGTACCGCCAACGCCCCCTGCCCCGGGATGGGACCGGCTCCCTCATCCCCGTCCTGGCCTGGGCGGAAGCCGACCTCGACCAGGACCTGACCGTCGACGCACTGGCCCGCCGCGCCCGCCTCTCCCCGCGGACCTTCGCCCGACGCTTCCGGCAGGAGACCGGGACCACCCCGCTGCAATGGCTCACCGGACAGTGCGTCCTCCTCGCGCACGCCCCAGGCGTACCGGCGCGCGTTCGCAGCACGGCCCACCAGCTCTGCGTCGCACAAGAACGACAAACCGGAGCCCCAACAGGCCCGCTGACCACCGCCCGGACCACGCCAGGGCCAACGACGGGGTCGATCGGGCCAACGGCGTGGCGAAAGGTACCCGACTTCGGGCACTCCGTGGTCGGGTCATACGCAGGCCGTTGCGTCGATGCGATGGATCGCGATGGAGCGGACACAGGGGCCGAAGGTCCGCCGACCGGTCGCGAGCAGGACGCCGTCCGGATCCTGCCGCAGTGTTATGCCCCTGACCACGAAACCGTCCTTCGGAGTGGCTGCCCGCCGAGCGTCGCCGCCGCGGCGTCGCTGACTGCGCTCGCGGGGTCGCTCACCTGGTCCGCCAGACCCGCGCACGCTGGGGACCGCTCCCTGCCCCGCGCCGAGCGGATGCCAGATGGGTGCGGACGGGTCGGGTTGGACCAGGTTCTCGATCAGGGCGGTGCCAACCTGGACGGCGGTTGGCTCTCGGCGACGGCGGGTTCCGCTCAGTGGCCGGAAGCGGCCAGGTTGAGGGCGCGGCCGCGGATCTCGGTGGCTATCTCGTTGTCGCTGCCCGTGACCGTGGCAACTCCTTCCGGGGCGGGTTGTCCGCCCGCTGCCACGGCGACGAACTGGGTGTGGGGGCTGGCTTTGGCCGCGGCGTTGAGGGCCTGGGCGAAGGTCGGTCCGATGGAGACCACGAGGTCGCAATGTTGTGCTGAGAGTCCCGAGAGGTAGGGAAGGGCCTGATCGGTTGTGGTCGCGGAGACAAGGAGCCGCTGCACGTTCAGCGGGCGTTGCCGGGATGCGTCCTGAAGAGCCGACCAGACGGTGTTGGTGCCCGTTTGGTTCGCTGCTTCCGTGGCATCGCCGGTGAGGCAGGCCGTCCGGCGTCCAGCGATGTTGGAAGGAGTCACGGAGGCTGGACGGTTGCCGGTGCTGTCCGTTCCGTTCGCGAGCAACATGACGACACCGGTACCCGCCACGACCAGCGCTGCTGTCAGCCCGAAAGCCCACCGGAGACGCGGGGGCAGATGGAACGTCATCGGGCTTCTCCTGGCGGGTGATGTGCGGTGTGCATGGTCAAGTCTCACTCAATGGTTCTCATTGACAGGTAAAGAATATTAAAAATCTCTTAAGATAATTTCTGTACATCACATCCCTATTCTGCATAAAACGACCATGATGTCGTGAAATCCCGTCTGTACTAGTCGCACTGACGACCGATAGGAAGGGCACGGACCGATCGCCGTAGGGGGAGAGTCGGTCGTTTTGCCTGCTCTCCGAAGGATCTGCCGTGCGTCGCTCGCTTTCACTCATCACCTCTTTGACGCTTCTGATCGCCCTTGGCACGCAGGAAGCGAGCGCGTTCACGGCGACCAAGGCCCCGGTGCCGGTGGTCACGCCCAAGACCCCACAACAGGTCAGCTCAGACCCGGGCCAGGCCGGCCACACGGTTCCGTCCTCGCAGACCCGCAAGGACGGAACCGACCCCGGCGAGTCCGCGCACCAGCCCGGCCCCGGGGAATTGCCCGAGGCCAAGCCGGTGCCGGGTGACACCAGCACCCGTCCCTCGGGCGACGGGCGGCCGCGGACCCCGGTGAAGGGCGAGGCCGCCGCGCCACCGCCCACGCTGGAGCACCGTCCAGGTGACGCTACGCCTGGTCCCCGGTCCGGCGACGCTGCGAAGCCGGAGGCTGCCTCACCGCAGGCCGGCCCCGAGGACGCGGAGCGTCCGGCGGCCAGGCCGGCGACGCGCTCCGTCGACCGCGGCCAGGCCCGGAACGACGCTGGGACCGGCACCGGTACCGGTGCGCCCAGCCTGCCCGCCGAGGGCACCGAGGACGTGGGTGCCCGGACTGAGTCCACCTCGGTCTACCGGAACCCGGACGGCACCAAGACCCTGCGCGTCTACCCCCGACCCGTGCACTTCCAGAAGCCTGACGGCAGCTGGGAGGACATCAACACCAACCTCTCCCTGGACCGGTCCGGCCGCTGGGCCGAGGCCGCCAACAGTCAGCAGACCAGCTTCGCTGCCAAGTCCGACGACCCCGCTCTGGTCAGCTGGTCCCTGGACGCCGGCCACATCGTCTCCTACGGCCTGGCCGACGCGGCGCCGGTGCGCGGCGTCGTCCGGGGCGACACCCTGACATACCCGCTCGCCCGCCCCGGCAGCGACGTCGTCTACAACGGCCTCGCCCAGGGCATCAAGGAGTCCATCGTCCTGCACGACGCGAGCGCCCCGACCAGCTGGGTGTTCCCGCTGCGCACCTCCGGGCTCACCCCGGCGATCGGCGCGAGCGGCGAGGTCCAGTTCAAGGACGCCCAGGGCGCGGTCCGGCTGACCATCCCGCGCGGCTTCATGACGGACTCCAAGACCGACCCGACCTCCGGGGACGGAGTGGTCAGCGACGGCGTCAGCTACCGGCTGGTCGAGCGCGACGGCGCCCCCGCCCTGCAGATGGACCTCGACGCGGCCTGGCTGCACGACGCCAAGCGCGTCTTCCCGGTCACCGTCGATCCGTCGACCATCTCCATCGGTGTCGGTCAGTCGACTTACGTGCGTTCCGACCAGCGGGCGAACTTCTCCACCGACCCGCTGCTGCGGATCGGCACCTCCGACGGCGGTGCCTCGAAGGTGAACAGCTACCTGTACTTCCCGGGCGTGCGCGACGCGCTCAAGGACGACTACCTGCACGCCGTCACGCTCAATCTGAACAACACTCACTCCTACGAGTGCTCGCCGCACCCGGTGTACGTCAACCAGATCACCAGCGCCTGGGACTCGGCGACGATCAACACCTACCCGGGCGTCTCGATCGGCCAGCAGGTGGGCACCGCGAGCTTCTCCGCGGGCGACTCCTGCGGGGGTGCGAAGTGGGAGCCCATCGAGCTGGGCCGCAGCCACAACGACCCCGGCGTCCAGCTGGTCGAGAGCTGGGCCCGGGGCGGTACCAACTACGGCCTCGCGGTGACTGCCAGCACCACCAGCTCGTACGACTGGAAGAAGTTCTCCAGCGCCAACAGCGCCTACCCGCCCTACCTGTCGATCGTCTACAGCGACTGGGCCGCGACCTACGCGCCGGCCGGCAGCTACATGCCGCCGACCTACAACACGCCCGGCTCTCAGCAGGTCACCCTGACCAATACGGCTGCCAACTGGTGGAACTCCAACAGCATGCAGGTCAAGGCCCGGCTGTTCGACGCGAACTGGAACGAGCAGTGGTTCAACGCGCCGCTCACCGGGGTCTCCGGGCTGGTGAAGACCTATGACTCGGTGACCGTCAACGGGGTGATCCCGCCGCTGCCGCTCGGTCGGTCCTACTACCTGTGCTGGGACGGATACGTTGGCGGAACGACGTCCCTGCACGACGCCTACTCGATACCCTTCGGCACCTGCACCACGGTCTCCGGGGTCAACACCGCGCCCCAGCTCGACGCGCTGGCGCCGCCCAACAACACCGTAGTCGGCAACCTCACCCCGCAGCTGTACGCCACCGGGCACGACCCGGACAACTTCCCCGGCACAGGGGTGGACTACTACTTCAAGGTCTACACCAACCCGGCCTCCGGGAACCCGCAACTGGTTGCCGAGTCCGGCTGGCAGCCCAGCACCTCCTGGGCCGTGCCACCGGGCAAGCTCGCCTGGAACACGAGCTACCTGTGGAACGTCATGAACGGTGACCACATCGGTGCCAGCCCGCAGTCCCAACTGATGGCTTTCTCCACCCAGGTCCAGCAGCCGGTGATCACCTCCCACCTGGGCGGCGCCGTCGGCGACGGCGCAGGCCGCCCCTTCGACGCCAAGGTTGGCAACTACACCACCGCGGCCACCGACGCCGACATCAAGAGCATCGGCCCGGCCCTCACCGTCAACCGCTCCTACAACTCGCTGGACCCGCGCACCTCGACGCTGTTCGGCAGTGGCTGGACCTCCAACTTCGACATGCGGGTCCAGCCCGACAACGACGGCACCGACTCCGTGGTCCTCACCACCGCCAGCGGCCGGGCCGCCCGCTTCGGCGTCGACCCCAACAAGGGCGCCCTGTACACACCGCCGTCCGGCGAGTTCCAGTCCCTGACCAAGGTCACCGCCGGCTTCGACCTGATGGCCAAGGACGGCACCCGCTACGAGTTCCACGCCGCCTCCGGCACCGGCTACGCGCTCTCCCTGGTGCGTGACGCGGTCGGCCGCACCCAGGAACTCAGCTACGCCAACGGCGTCCTGACCACGGTGAAGGACACCACCTCCGGCCGGCTGCTGCACTTCGAGTGGACGGCCGGCAACCGGCATGTCGCCAAGGTCTACACCGACCCGGCCACCGGGACGGACTGGAACACCGCCCAGACCTGGACCTACACCTACAACACGGGCAACGCAGACCAGCTGGACCAGGTCTGCGCCCCCGCCACCGGCGGAAACACCGCCCGCTCCTGCACCGGCTACACCTATGGCGGCGGCTCGCACCTGCGCTCGGCCGTCCTCGACTCAGCTCCTGTCTCGTACTGGCGCCTCGGGGAGGCTTCCGGCAGCACCGCGGCCAGTGAGGTCGCCGAGAACCAGGGCAACGACAACGCGACCTACTCCGCCAAGGGCGTGACCCTGGGCACCCCCGGGCCGGCGGCGGCCGCGACGGCGGCGACCTTCGACGGGAGCAGCGGCTACGTGACGCTGCCGCAGACAGAGCTGTCGACCTCGTCGTACACGTCGGTGGGACTCTGGTTCAGGACCACCGGCTCGGGCGTGCTGTTCAGCTACCAGGCGGAGAACTTCCCGGGCAGCGGTACGACGGGGGGCGACTACACCCCGGCGCTCTACGTCGGCCAGTCGGGCAAGCTCCGCGGCAAGTTCTGGGCTGGTTCCTCCGTCCCCATGCAGTCGTCGAAGGCGGTCAATGACGGCCAGTGGCACTTCGCGGTCCTGTCAGCGGCGGGCAACACCCAGACGCTGTACCTCGACGGCCAGGCCCAGGACACGCTGGCCGGCCCCGTCCTCGCACCGGGGCAGCGCGCCGGAGCCATCGGCGGCGGCTTCACCAGCGCCTGGTGGCAGGACAGCCCGTTCACCGACTTCACCGGCCGGGCCAGCTACTTCAACGGCAGCATCAGCGACGTCGCCTTCTACAACCGGACCCTCGGCGCCCCTGCCGTCCAGGGCTTGTGGCAGGCCGGCAGCCAGCCCTCTACCCAGCTGTCCGGCGTGAAGCTCCCTTCCGGCAAGTCCCGGCTGGCCATCTCGTACGACACCGTCAAGGACCGTGCCTCCCAGGTCACCGATGAGAACGGCGGTACCTGGAAGCTCGGCAACCCGACCGTCACCGGTTCCTCCCAGCAGTACCGCGGTTCCGTCATGGGCTCCCGGCCCAACGGCTACTGGCGGCTGTCCGACGGAGCCGGTGTCCAGGCCGCCAACCAGGTCTACACACCCCGGCCCACGCCCAACAACGGCACCTACGCCAACGTCGAGCTCGGCGCGGCAGGCCCGATGAACGGCTCGGCGGGCTCCGCCAGCTTCGACGGCAGCACCTCCTGGGCCGAACTGCCCTCCGCCTACGCCCCGCAGAACGGCCCCGGCGCACTCGCCCTCTGGTTCCGCACCGACCGGGCCGGCGTACTGCTCTCCTACCAGTCCTTCCCGATCAACGGCACCCCCAACGGCACCACCGACCACTGGAACCCGGCCCTCTACGTCGACAGCAACGGAAAGCTACGCGGCCAGCTGTGGATGGGCGACGCCGCGCCGACCCTGACCAGCGGCAACGCCGTCAACGACAACAAGTGGCACTTCGCGGTGATTTCCGCCGACAGCCAGACCAGCCAGACCCTGTACCTCGACGGCGCGGCCGTCGGCGCACCGCTCAACGGCACCATCGCCCCCAACGGCACCAGCCACGTCTTCCTCGGCGCGGGCAACGTCACCGGCGGCTGGCCGCAGGCTCCCGCCGACCAGGCCGGCCACTTCAAGGGCCAGCTCGCCGACGTCGCCGCCTACCCGCACGGCCTGAACGCCGCCACCATCTCCTCGCTCTACCGGCTCGCCACCACCGCCGACGCCACCCAGTACGACGCCGCCATGGTGGACAGCAAGCCCACCGGCTACTGGCGCCTCGGCGACACCACCGGAAACCAGGCCACCGAGCTGATCTCCTCCGCCGCACTCGCCCAGAACCGCGGCGGCTACCACAACACCACCTGCTGCCAGAGCGGCCCCTGGGCCTCCGGCACCTCCACCGCCACCGGCTTCAACGGCACCAACTCGTACGTCCAGCTGCCCCCCAACACCGCGCCCAAGCACTGGGGAGCCGCCACCGTCGAACTCTGGTTCAAGACCACCGCCCCCGGCGTGCTCTACAGCCACCAGTCCTTCCCGATCGACGGCAAGCCGAACGGCCCCACCGACCAGTGGAACCCGGCGCTGTACATCGGCTCGGACAAGAAGCTCTACGGCGCCCTGTGGACCGGCTCGGCCAACAATGCCCTGGTCTCCACCACCGCCGTCGCCGACGGGAACTGGCACCACGTCGCACTGACCGGCGACGGCAGCGGCCAGACCCTCTACCTCGACGGCGCGCCCACCGCCACCAGCACCACGGCGCTGCCCATCACCTACAACGGCTCCGCCTACGCCTACCTCGGCGCCGGGTGGACCGGCGGCTGGCCCAATCCGCCCTCCGACCAGGTCGGGTACTTCAACGGTGCCATCGCCGACTTCTCGTTCTACCGCTACCGGCTCACCAAGGACACCATTTCTGGTCACTACAACGGTGCGACCTCCGCGGCCGTGGTCGGTGGCCTGGACGCCGCGAGTGCCTACCGCACCAAGGTGATCCAGGACAGCGCCAGCGGCTACTGGCGCCTCAACGACCCCTCCGGCTCCTGGTATGCCGCAAGCCAGCTCGGCGACGCTCGCCCCGACGTCAACACCGGCAACCTGACCGACGTCCTGCTCAACGGCAACGGACCCTCCAGCGACCCCAACCAGCGCTCCGGCGTCTTCAACGGCACCACCTCACAGATCCAGCTCCCGTCCGACGCCGCCCCGGTCCGTGGCGCGGCCAGCGTCGAACTGTGGTTCAAGACCACCACCGGCGGCCCGCTGTACAGCTATCAGGACTTCCCGGTCGGCGGTCCGCAGGGGAGCAGCTGGAACCCGGCGCTGTACGTCGGTTCGGACGGACGTGTCCACGGCCAATTCGGGGTGGGCCAAGTCGCCGCCATGACCTCTGACCGGACCGTCAACGACAACCAATGGCACCAGGTGGTCCTCGCCGCCGACGACCGCGGCCAGAGCATCTACCTCGACGGCCGCGCCAGCGCGTCCGACACGACCGCACGCAAGATCAGCTTCAACGGGGCTCCGTACGTCTACGTCGGCGCCGGCACCACCACCGGCTGGAACTGGCCAGGCGGCGGCGCCGACCACTTCAAGGGCAACATCGCCGAAGTCTCGTACTACAGTGCCCGCCTCGACGCGGACACCGTCACCGCCCACTTCAAGTCCATGGGCGACGGCGGCACCGCCGCCCCCGTCACCACCGCCACCGTCACCGACCCCACGGGCAACAACCTCCTCTACCAGTACGACACCCGCTCCTCCCGGCTGCTCTCCCGCAGCGACGGCTACGGCAACACCACCCGCTACAGCTACGACACGTCCGGCTACCTCTACGCCGTCACCGACGCCAACGGGCACACCATCACCACCGGGCACGACGCCCGCGGCAACAGCGTCTCCCGAACCACCTGCCGTGGCCCCGCAAGCTGCCAGACCAGCTACGCCACCTACTTCCTCGACCCCAACAACCCGTTCAACCCCGCCAACGACAAGATCCTCACCTCCAGCGACGCCCGCTCCAGCGGCACCGCCGACACGACCTACACCACCCGCTTCACCTACGACGCCACCGGTCAGCTGACCTCCACCACCACCCCCGCCACGGCCGACTTCCCCAAGGGCCGGGTCAGCTACACCCTGCGCACCGACACCACCACCCCCGCCGACGGCAGCGGCACCGCACCCGCCGGCCTCGTCCGAGCCCAGACCGGCCCCCTCGACGCCGCCGCCTACCCCGACCCGGCCAAGGTCCCCGCCGACCAGCAAACCACCTACACCTACCGCGCCAACGGAGACCTGGCCACCGCGGCATCACCGCTGCGCCCCGCCGTCACCTACGGCTACGACAACCTCGGCCGAGCCACCAGCCAGTCCCTCGCCTGCGACGACTGCCCCGGCGGCAGCCCCGCCGCGCCCCGCATCCTGCGGACCGACTACACCTGGGACGGCCAGGGCAACCAGGTCACCCGCACCGAGCCGTACACCACCGACGCCGTCACCGGCACCAAGCACACCCGCAAGACCAGCACCACCTACGACGTCGACAGCAACGTGGTCGGTCAGACCGTCGCCGACACCACCGGCGGCGACCCCTCGCGTACCACCAGCTGGACGTACGAGCCCGACACCAGCCGGGTCAAGCAGGTCAAGGACCCCGGCGGGCACGTCACCTCGTACACCTACGACCGCTACGGCAACGTCGCCACCAAGACCGACGCCGCCGGCACCACGTACAGCTACAGCCACTCCCCGATGGGCCAGCTGCAGCAGACCGCCGTCACCAACTACACCGGCAGCAGCGCCACCCCGACCGCACCGCGTTGGCAGGTCATCGGCTCGCGCAGCTACGACCCGGCGGGCCGCCCGGCCACCGTGACGGACGCCATGGGACGTACCACCCACACCTACTACAACGACGACAACACTGTCGCCGAGGTCGACCTGGACGGCTACCACAACGCCGACGGCACCCTGCGCAACGTGGCGCTCCAGCAGAACACCTACGACGACGCGAGTCACCTCATCCAGCAGGTGACGGGCGGTGGGAAGACCACCACTGTCACCGCCTACGACGCGGCCGGGCGGGTCACCAGCACCGGCGTCGACCCGGGAGGCCTCAACCGCACCACGAGCTACACCTACGACGTGGCCGGCCGCCCCACCAGCGTGGTCAGCGGCGGCGGCGCGGACTCGGCGCTCTCCGTCCAGACCGACTACGTCTACGACGCCACCGGCAACCTGCTCAGGCAGACCGCCCGCAACCAGCCCGCCGACACCGTGGTGGTGAACGGCTACAACAGCCGCGGCCTGCGCACCAGCACCGTCAGCCCGAACGGCAACGCCGCCGGCGCCGACCCCGCCGCCTACACCAGCACCGTCGGCTACGACGAGGCCGGCCGGCCCACCGTCAGCACCGGCCCGCTGGTCAGCGCCGAGTCCTACGATCCGGCCACCCGCGGCAGCAAGCCGCAGCAGATCCGGCCCATCAACAGGACCGGCTACGACACCTTCGGGCAGCTGACCTCCCAGATCGACGCGCTGGGCAACACCGTCACCAACACCTACGACCTGGACGGAAACCGGATCGCCGTGGCCGGGGCCGCCTACACCGACCCGCAGTCCGGCAGCACGATCACCCCGGCCTCAACGGTCGAGTACGACGCGCTCGGGCGGCCCACCGCGAGCGCCCTCGACCCGGCCGGTCTCAAGCTCACCAGCACCACGCGGTACGACCAGTTCGGCAACGTCGTCCAGGTCACCCTGCCGCCCAGCGGCGGTGTCACTGCCCCGACCGTCACCAAGTCCTACGACCTCGACGGCGAACTGCTCTCCACCACCGGCCCGACCGGTGCGGTCAGCCAGTCCACCTACGACGACCTGGGACGGCGCATCACCAGCACCCAGCTGGAGCGCTACCCGGCCCCCGCCGCCTACACCGCCACCTTCACCTACGACGATGCCGGCAACCAGCTGACCTCCACCACCCCGGGCGGTGCCGTCAGCAAGGCGGGCTACAACGCCGTCGGCCAGCTGCTCACCGCCACCGACCCGGCCGGGGTCACCGTCCGCTCCGCCTACGATGCCCTCGGCCGCACCAGCCGGGTCACCAGGGCCGACGGTACCGCCGCCACCACTGGCTACGACCGGCTCGGCCGGATGCTGAGCACCTCCGACCTCGACACCACCGGCGCCGTCACCGGCACCCAGTACGCCACCTACGACCCGGCGGGCAACGTCCTCACCGCCACCGACAAGGTCGCCAACACCGCGGACATCGCCGCTCACGCACGGCAGTTCAGCTACAACCCGGCCGGACAGCTGGTCCAGCAGACCGAACCGGTGGCTGCCGGACAGGCCATCACCACGACGGTCGGCTACGACGCCGGAGGACGCCGGACCAGGTGGACCAACGGGAAGAGCATCCCGGTCTACTACACCTACAACACCCTCGGCCTCCCCGAGTCCACCGTCGAACCGCCGACCACCGCCCACCCCACGGCCGCCGAAGGCCTGTTCACCACCAGCTACGATGCCGCCGGACGGGCGGTCACCCTCACCGAGCCCGGCGGAGTCGTCCGCCGCCGCAGCTACGACGGCGCGGGAAACCTCACCCAAGAGACCGCCACCGGCGCCGAGGTGACCACTCCCGACCGCACCCTCGGCTACGACCCCGCCGGCCGACTGACCTCCGTGGGCACCCCCGGCGCAACCCCCGACACCTACACCTACAACGACCGCGGCCAACTCCTCGCCTCCGCCGGCCCCGGCGGCACCGGCAGCTACACCTACAACGCCGACAGCCGGATGACCGCGCGCACCGACGCTGCTGGTACCACCGCCTTCGGCTACAACGCGGCCGGACAACTCACCAACGCCACCGACCCGTTGACCGGAGCCGTCGTCGGCTTCGACTACGACACCGCCGGACGTCTCACCACCGAGCGCTACGGCGTCGGCGGCGGCACCCGCGGCTACGGCTACGACAACCTCGGACGCCTGCGCGACGACACCGTCAAGAACCCGACCGGCGGAACCGTCACCTCCATCGGCTACGGCTACGACCTCAACAGCCGACTCGCCACCAAGACCACCACCGGCACCGCCGGAGCCGCCACCAACCAGTACGGCTACGACCTCGCCGGGCGGCTCACCTCCTGGAGCAGCGGCCCGAACGCCACCACGTACAGCTGGGACGCGGCCGGCAACCGGACCTCCGCCGGCGGGGCCACCTCCACCTACGACGAGCGCAACGAACTCGTCAACGACGGCACCACCACCTACAGCTACTCGGCCCGGGGGACTCTGACGGGCAGTGTGGCGCAGGGTTCCCAGCCCAAGGACGTCCAGTTCGACGGCTTCGACCGGATGGTCAAGGAAGGACCCTCCACCTACAGCTACGACTCCCTCGACCGCGTCGCCCAGACGGGGAACACCGCCTTCACCTACGACGGCGGCTCCAACAACATCGTCACCGACGGCACCGCCAGCTACACCCGCGCCCCCAGCGGCCGCCTCCTCGGCACCGCCACCGTAGGCGCGACACCCAACCCGCGCCTGGTCATCAGCGACCAGCACACCGACGTGGTCGCCACCATTGACCCCAGCGGCAAGAACGTCGCCGGCTCCACCTCCTACGACCCCTTCGGCAAGCCCACCGCCAGCACCGGAACCACCAACTCCCTCGGCTACCAGAGCGGCTGGACCGACCCCGCCTCCGGCGACGTCAACATGGCCGCCCGCTGGTACCGCCCCGGCAGCGGAACCTTCGCCTCCCGCGACTCCTGGCAGCTAGGCACCAGCCCGTCCATCCAGGGCAACCGGTTCACCTACGGCAACGGCGACCCGATCGACTCGACCGACCCATCGGGGCATGAGACCACCAGCTGCGATTGGGGATTCCACTGGCTCCCCACCCCCATCGGCAAAAGAGCGGGCCCGTACATGAATTGCGAGGTGACTCTGTACAAGAGAAGATTTGGACCGCCGAAACACCCGGAAGACTTCGAGGGTGGGGATTGGGGCGGAGGCGACGACAACCCGCCGCAGCCTCCCACGTATAACTCCTTCAGCGGTTCGAAGCCTTACCCCGAGTCGATTCCCCCGATCGAGAGCATCGATAGGCTTGTTGACTGGGGAGGCTCGGGTGGTGGCGGGGGCCGCAGTCACCCCGGCCCGGGCCGCAAGCGACCGGCCCCCCGCCACCACCCCGGTCCTACCCTGCCCCGGCCGAAGCCGCCGACGCAGGTTGGTCCGATCAACGACAACGACCGCCCGCACGCCGACATCGATCTGCTCGACTTCGCCACCGACACCATCGTGGCCATCGGCACCGCGGTCGTCACCGCCGTGGTCGTCGAAGGCGCCCCCGTGGTCGCCGGCACCGCCACCCTCGTGGGCTCCGGCATCGTCGCCGGCGCCGATGCCCTCATCGACCTTGCGGAGGAGCTGTTTCCTGATCCGGCCCCCGCGCCAGGGCCGCGCGGCAGGCCGGCGCCCGCGCCTGACGATGACTCGGGCGACTGTCGAAGCGGCTTCGGTGGTGGTTGGCGTACGTACCTGCCGGTCGATCAGTCCGGCCGCGCCCACGGCGCGGAGGCGTGCCTTACCAAGGACTTCATTGACAACAACCCAGGGAGCGGTACCAAGTCGTCCAAGAAGACGTACGGCGACAAGGCGGTAACCCCACCCGGGTACCTGTGGGCAGCGGTCTACGCTTCCAAGCTCGGAAACAGTCCGGCAGGGATGTGGCGCAACAACTGTCACCTGCTGGCCAATTCGCTCGGTGGAGACGGGACGAACTACGAGAACCTCGCCACGTGCTCCCGTACGGCTAACTCCACGCCCATGAACCAGAACTGGCCAGCACACCGGACCGCGAACATGGCCTTCTATGAGAGTCGAGTTAAGAAGCTCTTGGACACGGACCCCACTGCGGTCATCCACTACAAGGTGACTCCGAAGTACGACGGAAGCAGGATTGTTCCGACCGACTTCCATATGGAGGCAACCCTGTACAAGGCGGGGATCGGCACGATGCGCTTGTTCGGTGAGGACGTACCCAATGAGATGTACAGCCTGAAGGATGGACAATGGCACAACATGGGCAAGGACGCCCCGACCCAATGGGAGCCGTAACGTGAGTGATGATCAACATGCCGTAATCGCAGCCATGGTGGGCATCGAGGAAGTACTTTCGTGCATCGGGCCGACCCGTGGCGACACTATCGACTGGAGTGCGGCGGAGAGGGTCTACGCAACCTCTTTCCCACCCGACTACCGGGCCTTCATCGCAGCCTTCGGACGTGGCTCGATCGAGCAGACGGTTGGCGTTAACCTCCCCGCCGTCTCTTCGACCGAACTACAGGTAGACACTGTCTCGAAGCTCTCGGAGGCGGCCCTCGCGGACGAGTCGGTGAACCGGTGGGCTTCCGCTGACAGGGACAAGCATCGCTTGGAGGACCTGCTCATCTGGGGGTGGACAGCTGCGGCCGACACATTGTGCTGGGTCACGACGGATCCGGACCCGGGCCGATGGCCGGTCGCCGTGTACTCGCGAGGGCAACTCGAGTGGTCGGTGTACCCCTGCGGTATGGCCGAGTTCCTGCTCAAGCTCCTGCGCAACGAGTGGCGACCGTGGCCGATTAGCGACAGCTCGCTCCAGGATCTGGTGGACCCGCGTTTTCTGCACAGCACGGACGAGCAAGCCTCGTACGAGGAAGGGGTCGATCCCTGGGAGTAGCTGATCCGTTCGGTGACGGGGAACGACCGTCACTGCTCTCGCGGCCGCCGGTATCGGCGCCGTCCAGGCCGGGCAGCGGAACGACAAGATGCGTCTGGCCGTGGTGCGTTCCAGCATGTCCGGTTTCGGCCGTTCGCTAGGGCGGTCCCAGGCCTCTTCCCTGGTGACGGTGTTTTGTGCGCGGGCTGGGACAGTGCTGGGACATCCGCCCGGTCGGTCGGCTACTGGTCGGGCGCGGCGTCCTCGTCGCGGCGAGCAGACGGGCGTGGACAGTGCCGGCGACTTCCCGGGTGGCCGGGTCGGGGTCCTCCAGCTGTGGGGCGATCAGTGCGGCGGCCGCGGCGAGGACCGGCACTGGGACGGTCGCGGTGTGCAGGTGCGCGAGCTGGGCGGCGGCCTTCTCGCCGGGCGTCGCCTTCGCGTAGGCGTCGGGGATCAGGGCGCTGATGCCGCGGGGCAAGGGTTGGGTGCTGGTCACCCGGCTCATTCTCCCGCGCGGTGGCCGGTGCTGATCACCACGGTCGGTCGGCGGAGAAGGGCTCGGTGGGTACGGTGCCGTGGTGGCGGGCGACGACCTCCAGCAGCGCGGTGCGGGCCCGTCGCCAGCGGACGTCCTGGGTGCTGCCGGCGTCGGTGGCCCAGGCCGGCAGCGGCCTGTCCTGTGCGGCCGCAGTGAGCTCGGCCAAGCTCGCCGATTGCGGCCTGCCAGTCGGCCAGCTGCCCGAGCAGGCCGCGCACCAGCCTGTCGACGGCGCGGGCCGGATCGGTGCCGAAGGTGCGGGCCTCGGCGGCGGTCTCGGCGAGGAGGTCCTCGTCCAGGTCCTCGAAGGCCTCCCACTACAACGCGGCGGTCCGCTCGAAGTCGTCCAACACCGTGTGCAGCGCGGTGTCGACAGCGGCCAGTACTCGGGCGGCGCCGGGCCCGCGTGCCCGGCGCCTGGTGGTGCTCACCCGGCCAAACCGGTGCTCGCAGCGGCGGCGCGGCCGGCGGCGGTGGCGGCGTCCAGCTCGTCGGCGAGCAGGGTGAGCTCGCGCTCCACGTCGCCGAGCGCGCATGACGGCATCGGGCCGTGAGTGTGAGCAGGCAGCTGTAAATCCTTGTGTGCGGTCGTTTGGGTGACCGTCAGCAAGGATTTCGGCGTGTCCGCTCACACGCGAGCGCGCACACTGCGACCAGCGGCAGCCGCTCGCCCGGCGCGAGGTCGGGCAGGGCGCCGGTGTAGGTGGCGCCGAGCAGCATGTCCGCGCCGAGCGTGTAGCGCAGCTCCTCGGCCAGCCGGCCGTTGCCGGCCGGGATCGCGTCCTGGTGGCTGGCCCGCTCGATCCCAGCGGCCGCGTGCTATAGGGCCAGGGCGTGGCGCTAGTCCTCCTGGCGGGCGGCCAGCTCGCGCACCCGCGCGGCCGCGGTCTCCCCGGCGTCGCGGCCCCGGTGGAGCGCGGCCAGCTGGACGGGGTCGAGCGCCTGGTCATCGGGCCCGGAGTCGGGCTCGTCCTTGGCCCGGTCGGGGGAGGAGGGCGGCGGCAGCCAGGACAGCGGAGAGGTCGTCATACCGGTGCAACCGTCCGCCGGATCGGACGGTCACGGGTGTAGCAAGGCCGCCCTTGCTACACGCTGCTGCTTCCAGCGGTGCAGCAGCAGTGCGTGCTGCACCGACCGGTGCTGCGCCAAGCTGTCGATGCGGCGCTGCGCTTCGTGAGCCCTGCCAGCGTGCCCAGGACGGAGGTGGCGCGTTGGACGTGTGTGGAGATAGAGCGGGCGCTGGAGAAACTGGTCGGTGCCGTTCGGCGGCGGCGCCGGGCTGTTGAACTGGTTCGGCAGGCGGATTCCGAGGTGGCGGAATGGACTGCCCGGGCGGTTGAGGTGAGATGCCCGACCGAGGCGCTCGCGTCCGCGCTGGCGGGTCTGGTGTCGGTGATGCCGGACAACGTCCGGCTGGCCAAGTTCTCCGCCCCCACGGTGGTGTCGCAGAGGGACCCATTCGAGGCTGATCCGACGGAGCGGCTGTTCACGATCGAGCAGGTCTGTGCCGCGGGAATCCTGCCGGTGAAGGCCAACGCGGTACGCGCCCGCAAGAGCCAGGCTGTGCGCCGTGGAGTCGATTTCCCCGAAGGCCAGGCAGTGATCGGCACCCGGGCACGCGCCTACCCCGAGGCCCAGCTCAAGGACTGGTGGACCCGGGCTGAGGCCGCCCGGCCTTCGTTCGGTTAGGGCCGGCCCTGCTGCGGACCGAGACCACCTCACCGAGGACAACCTCGGACAGGGGGTTGGTGTGCAGTGTCGGCCGCACCTGGGCGCTGGTCCGGGTGCCGGGCCGGCTACCACGCAGGCCCAGGCTCCTGTTGACGGAAGGCCACCTTGATGTCTACCACCTTGCTCGCCGTGCCCGGCTCGGACGACGGCGATCAGGCCGCCGACCACCACCAGGCCGGCCAGGCGAAGGCCTCGCCCGGCCGTGGCAAGGGGCCCGGCGCCGCCTCCGCGGGCACCTCCGCCGACATCTGGCTGGGACCTGACGGGCATCCGCCCGTGACCGAACCCGACACCTTACCGAGAAGGGGGCTGACCAGTGAGCCCGGCCGACCCGAATCAGCCGAACGAGGTTGACCCAGGAGTTGCTGGACGCGGGCTACAGCAAACGGAAGGTCGCCAGGATGCTGGGTCGCGACACCTCGCTGGTGTCGCAGCTCTTCACCAAGGGCAAGGGCGCGAGCATGGTCGGCGCGCTGCGCCAGCTGGTCCTGACGGTCCGGGGCGGCGAGCGCGACCCGGAGGCGCTGGCCGGGATCGCGGAGGCGAACACCAGCCGCCGCCGGACCAAGACCGGCCAGAAGGCCCGGGTGCGTGGCAAGGACGCTGGCGGGTCGATGGCCGGCCGGGCCGGGAAGCAGGCCATCCGCTCCGGCGCCTCCCACCTCGCGCCGGTGGTCCAGGAGACCAGCCAGGCCGGCGGCCGCCTCGCCTTCACGATGCGGATGAAGGCCGACCAGTACGTCTACAGCGCGGGCTCGGAGCAGGCCTCCGGCGGCATCCGCTGCGGGTTCGTCCCCCGCGCGGACGGTACGGAGGAGCGCACCTAGTGTCCTGAGTCTTTGATCCGTCGTTGGTCAGTGCATGGGACGTCCTGGGCCGAGGCTGGCCGAGCTGGTGTTGTCGGATCACGAGCGGCAGGTGCTCGGCGCGTGGG
>NZ_JBHZCY010000029.1:0-5728 GCF_042786665.1 Kitasatospora sp. NPDC059146
CGGCCACTTCGCCGTCCGTCCACCCGCCGCTCTGCACGCCCCTGCTCCGAACCCCCTCAGATCTGCTCGATCCTGATTGTTCCTGCCGTGCTCTTGTCAGAACTGAGCAGAGCCCCGTACAACTGATCCCGCCGAGGCAACGCCGTTCACCATGCCCTGACCCCGAAGATCCCGTGAGGTCGAAGCGTGTCAACTCCCCTCCCCCGGTGGCTCCGTGCCGCCGTCGCCTGCTGCACGACGCTCGCCGCAGCGTCCACCGGAACGCTGCTGGCCCTCCCCGCGGCCGCCGCCGCACCCGCACCGCCGGGCGCCGCCGCCCAGTACCCCGACTACGCCCCCACCCCGCCGATGGGCTGGAACGACTGGTCCTACTACCAGTGCGGGATCGACGAGAAGACGATCCTCGACAACGCCCACGCCCTGGTCACCACCGGACTGGCGAAGAAGGGCTACGACACCGTCACCATCGACGACTGCTGGATGTCCCGACAGCGCGACGCCAAGGGCGCCCTGGTCGCCGACCCTGCCCTCTTCCCGGACGGCATGGCCTACGTCGGGCGCCAACTCCACCAGCTCGGGCTCAAGTTCGGCATCTACGAGGACGCCGGGACCAGCACCTGCGGCGGCTACCCCGGCTCGCTCGACCACTGGCAGCAGGACGCCGACCTGTTCGCGTCCTGGGAGGTCGACTACGTCAAGCTCGACGGCTGCAACGTCCCCACCAAGCCCGGCGAGACCGAGGAACAGAGCTACCGCGACACCTACACCGCGATGAGCACGGCCCTGCTCAACACCCACCGCCCGATCGTCTTCTCGATCTCCGCCCCCGCCTACTTCCAGGGCGCGGCGAACTGGGAGTCGGTGATCCGCTGGTCCGCCCAACTCGGCAACCTGTGGCGGGAGGGCGCCGACATCGCCCTCGGCCAGGCCCCCGGCCGCGAGAAGTGGGCCTCGATCAAGGACAACTACGGCTACAACGTCGGCCTGCCCGCGCTGCAACGACCGGGGCGCTGGAACGACCCCGACTTCCTGCTCGCCGGCGACTCCGGCCTCAGCCAGGACGAGATCCAGAGCCAGACCTCGCTGTGGGCGATGATGGCCGCGCCGCTGATCTCCAGCACCGACCTCACCCACCTCTCCCCCGCCGCGCTGGCCGTGCTCGGCAACGAGGACGTCATCGCCGTCGACCAGGACCGGCTCGGCGTCCAGGGCAAGGTCGTCCAGCACGACACCGGCTACGACGTGCTCAGCAAGCCGCTGGCCGGCGGGGACCGTGCGGTCGCCCTGTTCAACTCCTCCGACACCGCGCAGACCATCACCACCACCGCCGCCCGGGCCGGCCTGCCCTCCGCCACCGGCTACGCCCTCCACGACCTGGTGACCAAGCAGGTCACCGGCACGACCGGCGTGATCTCCGCGGACGTGCCGCCGCACGCCACCGTGCTCTACCGCGTCCACCCCGGCGCCACCCGCGGCGCGGCCCCCGCGACCGCCCTCACCTGGCAGGACATCAGCACGGCGGAGGCCTCCGGGACGTACCGGATCACCCTGGCCGACCACGGCGCCGTCCCGCTGAACGACACCCGACTGCGGGTCACCGCCCCCGCCGGCTGGACCGTCACCCCCGCGACCACCGCCCTGCCCCGCGTCGAACCCGGCGGAACGGCCTCGGCCACCGTGACGGTGCACGGCCCGCAGGGCACCCCCGGGACGACGGTCACGGCCATCACCGCCACCGCGAGCTACCGGGCCCGGCCGACGGCCGTCGACACGGTCAGCGGCGACCGGACGATCGTGCAGACCGTGCCCTACCCCTCGCTGGCGGCCGCGTTCGACAACGTCGGCACCACCTCCGAGAGCGCCCCCGCCCCCGGCAACTTCGACGGCAACGGGGACAGTTACTCGACCCAGGCCCTGGCCGCCGCCGGCGCCACCCCGGGCGCCACCATCAGCGCCAACGGCCTCGGCTTCACCTGGCCGTCCTCGGCCCCGGGCACCGCCGACAACGTGTCCGCCGCCGGCCAGCAGATCACCCTCACCGGCCAGGGCACCGCGCTGGGCTTCCTCGGCGCCGAAGCCGGCTTCACCGCCGGCACGGTCACCGTCACCTACACCGACGGCACCACCAGCACCGGCCAACTCGGCTTCCCCAACTGGTGCTGCTCCCCCACCGACGCCTACGGCGCGAAGACCGCCTTCACCACCGACCACCGCAACACCCCCACCGGCCCGGCCAACTACGGCACCACCTACGGCGTCTTCACCAACACCGTCCCCCTGACACCCGGCCGGACGATCCGCTCCGTCACCCTCCCCGACGCCCCCGCGATCCACGTCTTCGCCCTGACCGTCCAACCCTGACCCTCCAACCCTGACCGCCGAAACCGTCACCGACCGGCCCCGACCGACTCCGGCCCGCCCCACCCCATCCGCCACCCCCAGGGACCGCACCGTGCCCGAGACCGCCACCGAGACCACCCCCGCCCGGATCCGCTCGGCCGGCCTCTGGTTCCACGACCACGCCGTGCTCATGGAGAGCCTCGCCGACATCGAGCTCTGGGGCGTGCCCGGCGGCGGCCTGGAGCCCGGCGAGTCCCTCACCACCGCCTGCGAACGGGAGTTCCTGGAGGAGACCGGCGTCGCCGTGCGGTGCGGCCGGCTCGCCGTCGTGGCGGACAGCTTCTTCCGGGACGACCGGGGCGAACTCCACCACGACGTCTGCTTCTACTTCCTCGTCGAACCCAGGCTCCCCGGCACCGCCGGCCGGCCCGGGATCAGCAGCAGGGAGGCCCAGTTGCAGTTCCGCTGGATCGATCTGCACGACCTCGGCTCGGTGAGGCTCGTGCCGGACTACCTGGCCGCCCTGCTCCCGGCCCTGCGCGATCACGCCGCGCCGGGGTCCCTCCGCTTCGACTGCCGGCCCCCCGCGGGGCGACCCCGGGCCGACGGGCGCCCGGTCGACCCGGCCGCCCGACGGTCACCGCGGGTCAGCGGCGGGAGCGGCGGTCGCGGCGGGCCGCGATCAGGCTGCCACCGACCACCAGGAACACCACCGTCGCCAGCAGCGCCGCGAACGGGTTCCCGCTCCCGGTGGGCGGCAGCGGCGGCTTGCTGGTCGGGCTCGGGCTGGGCGTGTTCCGGACGGTGGTGGTGGTCGAGCAGTTGCCCGCCACCGCCCGGCGGGCCCCGTTGCCGCCCGAGCAGTTGGACCCGTCGGCGGTCAGCCGGTTGACCAGCGCCCTGCCGCCCGCGTCCGGCTTCACGGTGACGGTGTAGCTGAGCGTCTCCGTCGCCCCCGGCAGGAGGTCCAGCGTCCAGGTCAGCCGCGGCGCCGCGTAGGCCGTCCGTCCGCTGCTGGCACGGGCGTCGGCGTCGTACACCGCGCCGTCCAGCACCCCGGAGAGGTCGTCGGTGACGACGGCCCCGAGGTACGTGCCGCTGGCCCGGTTGGTCGCGGTGACCGTGTACGTCACGGTGTCACCGGCCTTCGGGTTCGCCGGGCTCGCCTGCTTGCTGAGCAGCAGGTCGTGCTGGACCGTGATCGGCTCGGTCGGCGTCGCCACCGCCGTGTGCGCGGTCGCGCTCGGATCCGGGCCGCCCGTCACCACCACCGTGTTGACCGGAACGGCCGTGGCGTTCGGGTCCAGCGTGCCGGTCAGCGTCCAGGACAGCGTCGCACCGACCGGGATCTCCACCGCCGGACAGGTCGCCGTCCCGTTCGCGACGGGGCACGGCGTCCCGTCGGCGTCGGCCGTCATCGACGCGTCGTTCACGCCGGCGGGCACCTCGTCCGTGACGACCACGTTGCGGGCCACCGAGGGCCCGTCGTTGGTCACGATGACCCGCCACCGGATCTGCTGCCCGGCGACGACCGGGGAGGTCAGCAGCACCTTGGCGACGGTCAGCCGGGCCTGCCCCGAGGGCGACGAGCTCGGCGAGGCGACCGCCGTGTGGGTCGGCGTCCCCGGGTCGGGCCCACCGGTCACGGTGACCGTGTTGGTGGGCGTGACGGTCGAGGCCGGGTCGAGCGTGCCGCGCAGGGTCCAGGTCAGCGTCCGCCCGACCGGGATCTCCACCGCCGGGCAGGTCGCCGTCCCGTCCGCGACGGTGCAGTCCGCACCGCCGGGCCCGGTCATCGAGGCGCCGCTCACCCCGGCGGGCACCCGGTCCGTCACCACGACACCGCGCGCCGTGGAGGGGCCGTCGTTGGTCACGGTCACCTGCCACTCGATCGGCGCCCCGGGCACCACCGGGTTGGTGACGAGGACCTTGGCGACGGTCAGCCGGGCCTGCGCCGACGGCGAGGAGCTCGGCGAGGCGACCGCCGTGTGGGTCGGCGTCCCCGGGTCGGGCCCGCCGGTCACGGTCGCCGTGTTGACCGGCGTGACGGTGGCACCGGCGTCCAGCGTGCCGGTCAGGGTCCAGGTCCGGGTGGCGCCGACGGCGATCCCGACGGCCGGACAGGTCACCGTCCCGTTCGCGATCGGGCAGGCGGTACCGTCGTCCGCCGCCATCGACGCGTTCAACACCCCGTCCGGCACCCGGTCGGTGACCACCACGTCACGAGCGACGGACGGCCCCTGGTTGGTGACGGTCACCCGCCACTCGATCCGCCGACCGGGCACCACCGGGTCGGTGACCAGCACCTTGGCGACCGACAGGCGTGCCTCGGCCACCGGCCCGGTCGAGGGACTGGCCACCGCGGTGTGGGTGACGGTGCTCGGGTCCGGGCCGCCGGTGACGAGGGCCGTGTTGGTCGGCGTCACCGTGGCGGCGGGGTCGAGCGTGCCGGTCAGGGTCCAGGTCAGCAGCCCGCCGACCGGGATCTCGACGGCCGGGCAGGTCGCCGTCCCGTTCGCGATCGGGCACGCCGTACCGTCCTGCGCCGCCATCGAGGCGTTCAGCACCCCGGCCGGCACCTGATCGGTCACGACCACGTTCCGCGCCCGCGAAGGACCGTCGTTCGTCACACTGACCTGCCACTGGATCTGCCGGCCCGGAACCGCCGGGTCGGTCAGCAGCACCTTCGACACCGACAGCCGGGCCTGCGGCTCGGGAGTGCCGCTGGGCGAGGCGGTGGCGATGTGCACGGGCGTGCTCGGGTCGGGCCCGCCCGTGACGGTGACCGAGTTGGTCGGTGTGACGGTGGCGTCGGCGTCCAGTGTCCCGGTGAGCGTCCAGGTCACCGTGCCACCGGCCGGGATCTCGACGGCCGGGCAGGTCGCCGTCCCGTTCGCGATCGGGCAGGCGGTACCGTCCTGCGCCGCCATGGACGCGTTCGACACCCCGGCCGGCACCTGATCGGTGACGACGACGTTCCGGGCTCGCGAAGGACCATTGTTCGTCACGCTCACCCGCCACTGGATCTGCTGACCCGGCACCACCGGGTTCGTCAGCAACACCTTCGACACCGACAGATTCGCCTGGGGCGACGGCGAGTTCGACGGCGAAGCCACCGCTGTGTGGGTCGGCGTGCTCGGGTCCGGACCACCCGTCACGGTGACCGAGTTGATCGGCGTCACCGTGGCATCGGCATCCAGCGTCCCGGTAAGCGTCCAGGTCACCGTGTCACCGGCCGGGATCTCCACTGCCGGACACGTCGCCACACCATTGCCGATCGGGCAGGCAGTACCGTCCTGCGCCGCCATGGACGCGTTCGACACCCCGGCCGGCACCTGGTCGGTCACGACGACGTTGCGCGCTCGCGACGGCCCGTTGTTCGTCACGC
>NZ_JBHZCY010000029.1:5823-79989 GCF_042786665.1 Kitasatospora sp. NPDC059146
GACGCTCACCCGCCACTGGATCTGCTGCCCCGGAACCACCGGATTCGTCAACAGAACCTTCGACACCGACAGATTCGCCTGCGGCGACGGCGAGTTGGTGGGAGACGCCACCGCCGTGTGCGCGGTCGCCGTCGGATCCGGACCGCCCGTCACCACCGCCGTGTTCGTCGGCGTCACCGTCGCGTCCGGCGCCAGCGTCCCGGTGAGCGTCCAGGTCACTGTGCCACCGGCCGCAATCTCCACCGCCGGACAGGTCGCCGTACCGTTCGCGATCGAGCACGCCGTACCGTCCTGCGCACTCATCGACGCGTTCAGCACCCCGTCGGGAATCCGGTCGGTCACGACCACGTTCCGCGCCCGCGAAGGACCATTGTTCGTCACGCTCACCCGCCACTGGATCTGCTGCCCCGGAACCACCGGATTCGTCAACAGAACCTTCGACACCGACAGATTCGCCTGCGGCGACGGCGAGTTCGACGGTGAAGCCACCGCCGTGTGGGTCGGCGTACTCGGGTCCGGACCACCGGTCACGGTCACCGTGTTGGACGGCGTCACCGTCGCATCCGCGCTGAGAGTCCCGGTGAGCGTCCAGGTCACCGTCTGCCCCGCCGGGATCTCCACCGCCGGACACATCGCTACCCCGCCGCTGATCGGGCAATTGGCCCCGTCAGCATCCGCCACCATCGAGGCACCAGTCACCCCGGACGGCACCTGATCGGTCACGACCACGTTCCGCGCCCGCGAAGGACCATTGTTCGTCACGCTCACCCGCCACTGCACCTGCTGACCCGGCACCACCGGGTTCGTCAGCAACACCTTCGACACCGACAGATTCGCCTGCGGCGACGGCGAGTTCGAAGGCGAAGCCACCGCCGTGTGCGAGGACGCCGTCGGATCCGGACCACCCGTCACGGTGACCGAGTTGGTCGGCGTCACCGTCGCATTGGCATCCAGCGTCCCGGACAGCGTCCAGGTCAGCGTCTGCCCCGCCGGGATCTCCACCGCCGGACACGTCGCCGTCCCGCTCGCAATCGGGCACGCCGTACCGTCCTGCGCCACCATCGACGCATTCGACACCCCGGCCGGCACCCGATCCGTCACCACCACATTGCGCGCCCGCGAAGGCCCGTGGTTGGTCACCGTCACCCGCCACTGGATCTGCTGACCCGGCACCACCGGGTCGGTGACCAGCACCTTCGACACCGACAGATTCGCCTGCGGCGACGGCGAGTTGGTGGGCGAGGCGACCGCCGTGTGAGTCGGCGTGCTCGGGTCCGGACCACCCGTGGCCGTCGCCGTGTTCGTCGGGGTGACGACGGCATCGGCAGCGAGCGTCCCGCTCAGCGTGTACGAGGCCATCTGCCCGACCTCCAGCTCGATCGCCGGGCAGCCGGCGACGCCGTTGGTGATCGCGCACCGGGTACCGTCCTCGTCCGAGACCATCATGGCGCCGGTCACGCCGTCCGGGACCCGGTCGGTGACCACGACGTTCCGGGCCCGGGACGGCCCCTGGTTGGTGACGGTCACCCGCCACTGGATCGTCCCACCCGGCACCACCGGGTCGGTGACCAGCACCTTGGCCAGGCTCAGCCGCGCCTGCGGCGAGGGCGAGCCGGTGGGCGAGGCGACCGCCGTGTGGGCCGTCGCGCTCGGGTCCGGTCCGCCGGTCACCACGGCGGTGTTGCCGGGCACCGTCGTCGCGTCCTGGGCGAGGGTGCCGGCGACCGTGTACGTCGCCGACCCGCCGACCGGGATCTCCACCGCCGGACAGGTCGCCACGCCGCCCGAGACCGGGCAGGCCGCGTGCGTCGCGTCCGGCGTCAGCTCGGCGCCGACGACGCCGTCCGGCAGCCGGTCGCTGACCACCACGTTCCGGGCCCGGGACGGCCCGTTGTTGGTCACGCTGATCCGCCACTCGATCCGCTGTCCGGGCACCACCGGGTCGGTCAGCAGCACCTTCGACACCGTCAGGCGGGCCTGCGGCACGACCGTCTCACTGGCCTCCGCGGTCGCCGTGTGGGCCGTCGCCGTCGGATCGGGCCCGCCGGTGACGACGGCGACGTTCGCCGGGGTGCTGGTCGCCGCCGGGTCGAGCGTCCCGGTGACGGTGTAGGACACGGTGGAGCCGGCCGGAATCTCGACGGCGGGGCAGGTCGCCACGCCGTTGTTGATCGGACAGGTCGAACCGTCCGTGTCCGAGGTCATCCCGGGGGCGTTGACCATGGCCGGGATCGTGTCGGTCACGACCACGTTCCGGGCCCGCGAGGGACCGTTGTTGGTCACCGAAACGCGCCACTGGATCTGCTGCCCGGGGACGACCGGGTTGGTCACCAGCACCTTGGCGATGCTCAGGTTCGCCTGCGGCGAGGGCGAGTTCGACGGCGAAGCCACCGCCGTGTGCGCCGTGGCCGAGGGGTCGGGACCACCCGTCACCACCGCCGTGTTCGTCGGCGTCACCGTCGCGTCCTGCATGAGCGTGCCGCTCAGCGTGTACGTCTGCGACTGGCCGACCTCCAGCTCGATCGCCGGGCAGGCGGCCGTCCCGTTCGTGATCGGGCAGACGGTCCCGTCGGCGGCGGTCATGCCCGCACCGCTGACACCGTCCGGCACCCGGTCCGTGACCACGACGTTCCGGGCCCGCGAGGGACCGTTGTTGGTCACCGTCACCCGCCACTGGATCTGCTGCCCGGGCACCACCGGGTTGGTCAGCAGCACCTTCGACACCGCAAGATTCGCCTGCGGCACAGGCGAGTTGGAAGGAGACGCCACCGCCGTTTGGGTGGCAGCCGTCGGGTCCGGACCACCGGTCACGGTCACCGTGTTGGACGGGGTCACCGTCGCGTCCGGGCTGAGGGTCCCGGTGAGCGTCCAGGTCAGCGTCTGCCCGGCCGGGATCTCCACCGCCGGACAGGCCGCCGTCCCGCTCGTGATCGGGCACGCGGTACCGTCCTGCGCCGCCATGGACGCGTTCGACACCCCAGCCGGCACCCGGTCGCTCACCACCACGTTCCGGGCCCGCGAAGGACCGTTGTTCGTGACCGTCACCCGCCACTGGATCTGCTGGCCCGGGACCACCGGGTCAGTGACCAGCACCTTCGAGACCACCAGATTCGCCTGCGGCGAGGGAGAGTTCGAGGAAGTCGCCACCGCCGTGTGGGTCGGCGTACTCGGGTCCGGACCACCCGTCACGGTCGCCGTGTTGGACGGCGTCATCGTCGCGTCCGGGCTGAGGGTCCCGGTGAGCGTCCAGGTCAGCGTCTGCCCGGCCGGGATCTCCACCGCCGGACAGGCCGCCGTCCCGCTCGCGATCGGGCACGCCGTACCGTCCTGCGCACTCATCGACCCGTTCAGCACCCCGTCGGGGATCCGGTCGGTGACGACCACGTTCCGAGCCCGCGAAGGGCCGTTGTTCGTCACGCTCACCCGCCACTGGATCTGCTGGCCCGGCACCACCGGGTCAGTGACCAGCACCTTCGAGACCACCAGATTCGCCTGCGGCGAGGGAGAGTTCGAGGAAGTCGCCACCGCCGTGTGGGTCGGCGTACTCGGGTCCGGACCACCCGTCACGGTCACCGTGTTGCCCGGCGTCAGCGTGGCGTCCTGCGCCAGCGTTCCCGTCAGCGTCCAGGTCGCCGTCTGCCCGACCGGGATCTCCACCGCCGAGCACGTGGCCACACCATTGGCGATCGGGCAGGTGGAACCGTCAGCATCCGCCGCCATCGAGGCACTGTTCACCCCGGACGGGACCTGATCCGTCACCACCACGTTCCGCGCCCGCGAAGGCCCGTTGTTCGTGACCGACACCCGCCACTGGATCTGCTGACCCGGCACCACCGGGTTCGTCAGCAGCACCTTCGACACGGTCAGCTTCGCCTGCGGCGAAGGCGAGTTCGACGGCGAAGCCACCACCGTGTGCGCCGTGGCCGAGGGGTCGGGACCGCCGGTGACCACGGCCGTGTTCGTCGGCGTGCTGGTCGCATTCGCATCGAGCGTGCCGGACAGCGTCCAGGTCGCCGTCTGCCCGACCGGGATCTCCACCGCCGGACACGTAGCCACACCATTGGCAATCTGGCAGATGGAACCGTCGGCATCCGCCTTCATCGACGCACTGTTCACCCCGGACGGGACCTGATCCGTCACCACCACGTTCCGCGCCCGCGAAGGCCCGTTGTTGGTCACGCTCACCCGCCACTGCACCTGCTGGCCCGGCACCACCGGGTCGGTGAGCAACACCTTCGACACCGTCAGCCTCGCCTGCTGCGCGGGCGAGTTCGAGGGAGACGCCACCGCCGTGTGCGCGGTCGCCGTCGGATCCGGACCACCCGTCACCACCGCCGTGTTCGTCGGCGTCACGGTCGCGTCCGGCGCCAGCGTCCCGGTCAGGGTCCAGGTCGCGGACGAGCCCGCGGGGATCTCCACCGCAGGACAGGTCGCCGTCCCGTTCGCGATCGGGCAGGTGGTCCCGTCGGAGGCCGCCATGCTCGGGTCGTTCACACCCGCCGGCACCGCATCCGTGACCACGACGTTCCGCGCCCGCGACGGCCCGTTGTTCGTGACCGTCACCCGCCACTGGATCTGCTGGCCCGGGACCACCGGATCGGTGAGCAGCACCTTCGAGACCGACAGATTCGCCTGCGGCGACGGCGAGTTCGAAGGCGAGGCCACGGCCGTGTGCGCCGTCGCGCTCGGGTCGGGGCCGCCCGTCACCACTGCCGTATTGCCCGGCGTCGACGTCGCGTTGGGGTCGAGGGTGCCGCTGAGGGTCCAGGTCGCCGTCTGCCCCGCCGGAATCTCCACCGCCGGACACGTCGCCACACCATTGGCGATGGGGCAGGTGGAACCGTCGGCGTCCGCCGTCATCGACGCGCCGTTGACACTGGTCGGCACCTGGTCCGTCACCACGACGTTCCGGGCCCGCGAGGGACCGCTGTTGGTCACGCTCACCCGCCACTGGATCTGCTGGCCCGGCACGACCGGGTTCGTCAGCAGCACCTTGCCGATACTCAGCCCGGCCTGCGGGGTCGGCGACGAAGTCGGCGAGGCGACCGCCGTGTGGCTGGTCGCCGTCGGGTCGGGACCGCCGGTCACCGTCACGGAGTTGGTCGGCGTGGTGGTCGCGTTCGGGTCCAGCGTCCCGGAGAGTGTCCAGGTCATCGTCTGGCCGGCCGGGATCTCCACCGCCGGACACGTCGCGACACCGCTGGCGACCGGGCAGGTGGAACCGTCCGAACCCGTCATCGAGGCACCGCTCACCCCAACCGGCACCCGATCGGTCACCACCACATTGCGCGCCCGCGAAGGCCCGTTGTTGGTGACGCTCACCTGCCACTGGATCTGCTGACCCGGCACCACCGGGTTCGTCAGCAGCACCTTCGACACCGACAGATTCGCTTGCGGCAACGGCGAGTTCGACGGCGAAGCCACCGCCGTGTGCGTGGCGGCAGTCGGGTCCGGACCACCCGTGACCGTCACGGTGTTCGACGGCGTCGCCGTCGCATCGGAGGCGAGCGTTCCCGTCAACGTCCAGGTCATCGTCTGCCCTGCCGGAATCTCCACCGCCGGACACGTCGCCACACCACCACTGATCGGGCAGGCGACCCCACCGGCGTCGGCCCGCATCGAGGCGTCGTTCACCCCGGACGGCACCGTATCCGTGACCACGACGTTCCGAGCCCGCGACGGCCCGTTGTTGGTCACCGACACCTGCCACTGGATCTGCTGACCGGGCACCACCGGGTTCGTCAGCAGCGACTTCGACACGGTCAGATTCGCCTGCGGGGAAGGCGAGTTGGACGGAGACGCCACCGCTGTGTGCGTGGACGCCGTCGGGTCCGGGCCACCCGTCACCGTCACCGTATTGCCGGGGGTCGCAGTCGCGTTCGGGTCCAGCGTGCCGGAGAGTGTCCAGGTCATCGTCTGGCCGGCCGGGATCTCCACTGCGGGACACGTCGCGACACCGCTGGCGATCGGGCAGGTGGAGCCGTCAGCATCCGCCTTCATCGAGGCACCGTTCACCCCGGACGGCACCTGATCGGTCACCACCACGTTCCGCGCCCGCGAAGGACCGTTGTTCGTGACGCTCACCTGCCACTGCACCTGCTGACCCGGCACCACCGGGTTCGTCAGCAGCGACTTCGAGACGGTGAGGTTCGCACGAGGCGAGGGCGACGTGCTCGGCGAGGCGACGGCGGTGTGCGCGGTCGCCGTCGGGTCAGGACCGCCCGTGACGACCGCCGTGTTGGTCGGGGTGGTCGTCGCGTTCGCATCCAGCGTGCCGGAGAGCGTCCACGTCATCGTCTGCCCGGCCGGGATCTCCACCGCGGGACACGTCGCGACACCGCTGGCGATCGGGCAGGTGGAACCGTCCGAACCCGTCATCGAAGCACCGCTCACCCCCGACGGCACCTGATCCGTCACCACCACGTTCCGCGCCCGCGAAGGACCGTTGTTCGTGACCGACACCCGCCACTGCACCTGCTGACCCGGAACCACAGGATCCGTGAGCAGCACCTTCGAGACGACGAGCTTCGCCTGAGGCGAAGGCGTCGAGGTCGGCGAAGCGACAGCGGTGTGCGCGGTCGCCGTCGGATCAGGACCGCCCGTCACCACCGCCGTGTTCGTCGGCGTCACGGTCGCATCCGGCGCCAGCGTGCCCGTCAACGTCCAGGTCGCGGACGAGCCCGCAGGGATCTCCACCGCCGGACACGTCGCCGTCCCGTTCGCGATCGGGCAGGCGGTCCCGTCGGAGGCCACCATGCTCGGGTCGTTCACACCCGCCGGCACCGCATCCGTGACCACGACGTTCCGAGCCCGCGAAGGCCCGTTGTTCGTGACCGTCACCCGCCACTGCACCTGCTGGCCCGGCACCACCGGATCGGTGAGCAACGCCTTCGAGACGACGAGCTTGGCCTGCGGCGTCGGCGAGGAGCTCGGCGAGGCGACCGCCGTACGGGCCGTGGCCGCCGGGTCGGGGCCGCCGGTGACGACCGCCGTGTTCGTCGGGGTGGTCGTCGCGTCGGGCGAGAGCGTGCCGGTGAGCGTCCAGGTGAGGGCCTGCCCGGCCGGGATCTCCACAGCGGGGCAGGTCGCAACCCCGCTGCTGACGGGGCAGTTGGCGCCGTCGGCGTCTGCCGTCATCGACGCGCCGTTGACGCTCGCCGGTACCTGGTCGGTGACGACGACGTTCCGGGCGCGCGAGGGCCCGTTGTTGGTGACCGTCACCTGCCACTGGATCTGCTGGCCCGGCACGACCGGGTTCGTCAGCAGCACCTTGCCGATACTCAGCCCGGCCTGCGGCGTGGGCGACGAGGTCGGCGAGGCCACCGCCGTGTGGCTGGACACCGTCGGGTCAGGACCGCCGGTCACCGTCACGGAGTTGGTCGGCGTGGTGGTCGCGTTCGGGTCCAGCGTCCCGGAGAGCGTCCAGGTCATCGTCTGCCCGGCCGGGATCTCCACCGCCGGACACGTCGCCACACCACCACTGATCGCACAGGTGGAACCGTCCGAACCCGCCATCGAAGCACCGCTCACCCCCGACGGCACCTGATCCGTCACCACCACGTTCCGCGCCCGGGACGGACCGTTGTTCGTGACCGACACCCGCCACTGCACCTGCTGCCCAGGCACCACCGGATTCGTGAGCAGCACCTTCGACACGGTCAGATTGGCCTGCGGCGAAGGCGAGTTGGACGGAGACGCCACCGCCGTGTGCGTGGCAGCCGTCGGATCCGGACCACCCGTGACCGTCACCGTGTTCGAAGGCGTCGCCGTCGCATCGGAGGCGAGCGTTCCCGTCAACGTCCAGGTCACCGTCTGACCGGCCGGAATCTCCACCGCCGGACACGTCGCCACACCACCACTGATCGGGCAGGCAGCCCCACTCGCATCGGCCCGCATCGAGGCATCGGCGACACCGGACGGCACCTGGTCCGTCACCACCACGTTCCGGGCCCTCGACGGACCGTTGTTCGTGACGGACACCCGCCACTGCACCTGCTGACCGGGCACCACCGGATTCGTGAGCAGCACCTTCGACACAGTCAGATTGGCCTGCGGCGAAGGCGAGTTGGACGGAGACGCCACCGCCGTGTGCGTGGCAGCCGTCGGATCCGGACCACCCGTCACCGTCACCGTGTTCGAAGGCGTCGCCGTGGCGTTCGGGTCCAGCGTCCCGGAGAGCGTCCACGTCATCGTCTGCCCCGCCGGGATCTCCACCGCAGGACACGTCGCCACACCACCACTGATCGGACAGGTGGAACCGTCCGAACCCGTCATCGACGCACCGCTCACCCCAGCCGGCACCTGATCCGTCACCACCACATTCCGCGCCCGTGAAGGCCCGTTGTTGGTCACCGACACCCGCCACTGCACCTGCTGACCCGGCACCACCGGGCTCGTCAGCAGCACCTTCGAGACGGCCAGGTTCGCCTGCGGCGAAGGCGAGTTGGACGGAGACGCCACCGCCGTGTGCGTGGCAGCCGTCGGATCCGGACCGCCCGTCACCGTCACCGTGTTCGTCGGCGTGGTGGTGGCGTTCGGGTCCAGCGTCCCGGTGAGCGTCCAGTTCAGCGCCTGGCCGGCCGGGATCTCGACCGCCGGGCAGGTGGCGACGCCGTTGGCGATCGGGCAGGTGGTGCCGTTCGGCCCGGTCATGGTGGCGTTGTTGACCCCGGCCGGGATCTGGTCGGCGACCACCACGTTCCGGGCCCGCGACGGACCGGAGTTGAAGACGTTGATCTGCCACTGGATCTGCTGGCCGGGCACCACCGGGCTGGTCACCAGCGACTTGGAGACCTTGAGGCCCGCCTGCGGCGTGGGCGCGGCGGTCGGCGAGGCCACGGCGGTGCGGGTCGAGGCCGACGGGTCGGGCCCGCCCGTCACCGTCACCGTGTTCGTCGGCGTGGTGGTGGCGTTGGGGTCGAGCGTGCCGCTCAGCGTCCAGCTCGCGGACGAGCCCGCCGGGATCTCCACCGCCGGACACGTCGCGACACCACCACTGATCGAGCAGGCGGTCCCGTCCGCGTCGGCCTTCATCGAAGCGCCGCTCACCCCGGCCGGCACCTGGTCGGTCACGACCACGTTCCGCGCCCGCGACGGGCCGTTGTTGGTGACGGTCACCCGCCACTGGATCTGCTGCCCGGGCACCACCGGGCTGGTCAGCAGCGTCTTCGAGATGGTCAGGCCGGCCTGCGGCGTGGGCGTCGCGGTCGGCGAGGCGACCGCGGTGCGCGAGGACGCCGACGGGTCGGGGCCGCCGGTGACGACGGCGGAGTTGGTCGGCGTGGTGGTGGCGTTGGGGTCGAGCGTGCCGCTGAGCGTCCAGCTGGCGGTGCCGTTGACCGGGATCTCGACGGCGGGGCACGTGGCCGTGCCGTTGGCGACCGGGCAGGCGCTGCCGTCCTGGTCGTTGACCATGGCGGCCCCGGTGACCCCGGCCGGGACCTGGTCGGTCACGACGACGTTGCGGGCCCGGGAGGGTCCGTTGTTGGTGACCTTCACCTGCCACTTGACCTGCTGGCCCGGCACCACCGGATTGGTCAGCAGGGTCTTGGAGACGACCAGGTTCGCCTGGTTGCCCGGCGGGATGGGGTTGGCGGTGCTGGTGCACTTCGGCGAGCAGTTCGGGTCGGTGGCGCCGGTGGGCGGGGTGACCGTGGCGCGGTTGTCCAGTGAGCCGTTCGCGTCCGACGGCACCGTGCCGGTGAGCGTGTAGCTCACCTGGCCGCCCGCCAGGACGGTGACCGTCGTGTTGATGTCGCCCGTGCCGGACGCGGTGGCACCACAGCTACTGCCGCTGGAGGCCGTGCACCTCCAGGTGAAGCCCTGGATCGCGTTGGGCAGCTTGTCCGCGACCGAGGTGCCGACGGCGTCCGAGGGGCCGGCGTTCTTCACCACGATGGTGTAGGTCAGCGGCTGCCCGGGCACGTACGGGTTCTTGTCGGGCGTCTTGGTCACCGACAGTCCGGTGGTCACCTGGCCCGGGGTGTCGACGGTGCTGGAGCAGGTCGGTCCGCAGTTCGGGTCCGTCGTGGCGCTGGGGCGGGTGACCGTCGCGGTGTTCGACAGGGTGCCGGTGGTCCCGGACGGGACCGTGCCGGTCACCGTGTACGTCACGGAGTCGTTCACCGCGACCGTCGCCGTCGTGTCGATGCTGCCGGTGCCGCTCGCGTCGCCGCAGCCGCTGCTCCCGGAGCCGGCCGAGCAGGTCCAGGTGAACCCGGACAGCGGGGACGGCAGCGCGTCCCGGACCGCCGCGCCGACGGCGGGTGCCGGGCCGGCGTTGCTGACCACGACGGTGTAGGTGAGGGTCCGGCCCGGGACGTAGGTGGTCGGGGCGGCCGTCTTCCTGATGGACAGGCCGGTCTGCGTCACCCACTCCAGGGTGACCTCGCCGTTGCCGCCGTTGGCGGTGCCGCCGCCGTTGCCGATGCCGGAGCCGTAGAGCGCGTCGCTGCGTCCTGCGGCCAGGCCGCCCTGGCCGTTGGCGGCGCTGTTGGCGCCGGCGGTGGTCTGCGCGTTGGTCACGCCGGTGCCGCCGGTGTAGCCGGAGCCGCCACCGCCCATGCCGTTGAGCTCCAGGGAGCTCGGGCCCTGGCAGGCGCCGCCACCACCGCCGTACAGGCCGCCGCCGCCACCGCCGCCGCCCTCGTTGTTGTTGGGCGCACCGCTGCCGCCGAGGAAGCGGCTGCCCGCCGTGGCGCTGCCGCAGCTGGTCTGGGTGGCGGCCGCGCCGCCGGCGCTCTGGGTGCCGCCACGGCCGGAGCTCGCCGGGCGGTTGTCCTGGCCGCCGGTGGTGCCGCCACCGCCGCCGCCTGCGGGGGTGCCGGTGTCGGCGCCCGGCGAGGAGCCGCCGCCCCCACCGGCGATCAGCAGCGGGGTGCCGCCGTAGGTGCCGTTCCACACGGCGCTCATGCCGCCGCCGCTGGCGCCCGTCGCCAGGCCTCCGCCGGCCCCGCCCCGGCCGCCGGGACCGCCGCCGCCGTACACCGCGGTGGTCCGGTTCATCAGACCGCCCTGACCGGAGGTGACGGTCAGGCTCTGACCGGGCGTCACGGCGATGGTGCCGGTGGTGTAGCCGCCGCCACCGCCGCCGAACTGACCGGTGTAGTAGGCGCTCGGCGAGCCGCCGCCACCACCGCCCCAGAGCCGCGCGTAGACGCTGGTAACACCGGCCGGCACGGTGAAGGTCTGGTCGCCGCCGCTGTAGGTGAACCGGGTGCAGTTGGTGAAGGTGCCGGTCGGCGTGCACGCCACCAGCGCCCGCTGCTCCTCGGACGGCTCCTGGGGCGCGTACGCGGGCGGGGCGGCGGCCAGCGCCAGTCCGCCCTGGGGCAGCAGGCAGAGCAGCGCGAGCACACCACGCATGGCCGTCGAGAACCGACCGCCGAGCAACGACCTCACCGGAGCCATCCGGCGTCTCCTCTCGCGACCGCCCACCCACGACGACGTGGGTGGGCGGACAACAGGACCGTCACGCGAATGCCCGCGTGCGTGGGCAAGAGAATTGCCGAGGTCAACGCCCGGTACGGATGACCTGACATCGTGTCATCGTATTTTCGTGCCGGAATGCCCGCTTTCGGCCCAGCGCCGGACATCGTTCGGCGCAGCGGCCGGACGACGGGCGGACGACGGGCGGACGACGGCAGGACAACGGCGGGACAACGGGCGAACAGGAGCCGGACGGGAGAGCGGAAACGCAAGGCGGGCCAGTCCAGGGGACCGGCCCGCCACGGGAGGGGGTGTCAGCCGAAGGCCGGCACCGTGTCCAGGATCGCCAGCCGGGCGTTGGCCGTCTTGATGCTGCCGCAGAGCACCTGGGCCCCGCCGATGCGGTAGTCCTCGCCGCTGCCGCTGGCCTTGATGACGGCGCCCTGCAGCGAGTTGTACTGCTTGTCCTGGAGGTCGTCCTTGCGCAGGTCGCGGACGACGATGAGCTTGCGGACCAGGTCGCCGGCGCCCTGCTGGGTGCCGAGGGCCTTCTTCTGGTCCTCCGTCAGCTTGGCGAAGGCGGCGTCGTTCGGGGCGAAGACCGTGACGTTCTCCATCGAGTCGAAGATGTCCTTGGCCTTGGCGGTCTTCACCAGCGTGGACAGCTGGGAGAGGTCCTTGGTCTGGTCGATCGCGGTCAGGACGGGCGTGCCGCCCATCGCCTCCAGGCTGCCGGCACCCTGGCCGGGCAGCGCGGCGCACGCCTGACCGAAGGCCTTCTCCGGCGGCGGGGGCGCGACGGCCACCGGGCCCGCGCCGCTGACGCCGGCGCCGCTGCAGCCGGCGAGCGGGGCGAGGACGAACGCCAGGGCCACGAGCATGGCGGGGCGGTGGGTGCGACGGCTCATTGCGGAGCTCCTCCTTGGGGGAACCGGTCGAATCGCGCCGGATGCGCCGATACGCCCCAGATAGTGGCACCACGCCGGGCCGCCTGACGGGAGGTCGGGCCCGTACCGCCCCGCCCGTCACCCGTCCGCCGTCGTGCGGGCGGCCCGCGCCACGCCGCGCCGCACCCCGTCAGGCGCGGAAGGCCGCGAGCAGCTTGTCGGTGAGGCGGTCGAGGTGGTCGGGGGCGGTCGGGGTGTGGACCACGGCGAGGCGCCAGTAGAGCGGGCCGACCAGGAGGTCGAGGGCGATCTCGCGGTCCACGTCGGCGGGGAGCTCGCCGCGGTCGACCGCCCGTTCCAGGAGCTGGGTGGCCCTGCCGCGACGCGCGTCGCGGACGTTGGTGAGCAGGGCCTGGGCCAGTTCGGGGGTGCGGCCGGCCTCGGCGAGCAGGTCGGGGATGATCCGCGCGGGGAGCCGCTGGTTGAGCGCGTCGGCGACCTCGGTGACGAAGGCCAGGACGTCGCCGCGCAGGGTTCCGGTGTCGGCAGGTCCGGACTCGGCGACGGCGACGGCGGAGACCAGGTCGACGGTCATCTCCAGCTTGGAGGCCCAGCGGCGGTAGATGGCCGCCTTGCCCGCGCCGGCGCGCTTGGCCACGGCCTCCAGGGAGAGCCGGGCGTAGCCGACCGCGGCGAGCTCCTCGAAGAACGCTTCGGCGATGGCCTCGGTCACCGAGTCCTGGAGGACGGGCCCGCCGGGCAGCCTGCGTGCGGGGGCGCGGCCAGGGGCAGGGGCGCGGCCGAGGGCGGGGGTCGAGGGCGGGGGCGGGGGCGCGGGGGTGCTGGGCATGCCCCGAACCTACACGAGGCGGAACGGTTGCGTCTCGACTGGGCGAGGTCTATCGTCGACCTCGAAGGCGAGACGAAACCGTTCCGTCTCGACAAACGGTCTGGGGTGCACCATGCAGTTCCTGTACGACGACGAGTCCTTCTCCTTCGAGGCCCTGCGCGCGGCCGGCTTCGCCAACGACGGCGGCGCCGACCTGGGCGAGGTCCTGACCACCCTCCGCAACGTCGCCGCGGGCGACGAGGAGGCCTGGCTGCGCGAGTGGAAGCGGACCGCGCAGCGCGTCCACGCCATCGGCACCGCCGCCCTCGCCGCCGGCCACCGGGTCAGCGCCCGCGAGGCCCTGCTGCGCGCCTCGAACTACTACCGCACCGCCGAGTTCTACCGTCGCGACGACCCCGCCCACGACCCCGAGGTCAAGGCCCTCTCCGCGCTCTCCCGCGAGACCTTCGCCACCGCCGCCGGACTGCTGGACCACCCCGTCGAGGCCGTGCGCATCCCCTACCAGGACACCACCCTCCCCGGGTACCTCTTCCTGGTCGACAACTCCGGCCTCCCCCGCCCGACCGTCGTCTTCACCAGCGGCTTCGACTCCACCCTGGAGGAGGCCTACTTCGTCATCGGCGCGGCCGCACTGCGCCGCGGCTACAACGTGCTGGCCTACGACGGCCCCGGCCAGGGCGCCGTACTGCGCGAGCAGGGGCTCACCTTCCGCCCCGACTGGGAGGCCGTGGTCACCCCGGTGGTCGACTACGCCCTCACCCGCCCGGAGATCGCCCCCGACCGGATCGCCCTGTTCGGCTACAGCCTCGGCGGCTACCTCACCGCCCGCGCCGCCGCTTTCGAACACCGGCTGGCCGCCCTCGTCCTGGACGACGGCCTGTACGACTACCACAACGCCCACACCCGGGTCATGCCGCCGTTCCTCCTGGACTGGGTCGAGAGCGGGCGCGACGACCTCGCCGACCCGGTGCTCGGCCTGATGATGCAAGCGGTCACCCAGCTGCGCTGGGCGCTGCGCAACGGCGTGTGGGCCTTCGGCGCGAGCTCCGCCTCGGACTACATCCGCCGGACCGCCGCCTACACCCTCGACGGCGTAGCCCCGCTCATCGCCTGCCCCACCCTCGTCCTGGATGCCGAGGACGACCAGTTCTTCCGCGGCGAGCCCCAGCGGGTCGCGGCCGCCCTGACCTGCCCGCACACCCTGATCACCCTCCCCGAGTCCGAAGGCGCGGGCGAGCACTGCCACATGGGCGCCATGGCGCGCTTCCAGCAGGTCGCCTTCGACTGGCTCGACACCACCTTCGCCCCGGCCCCCGGCGGCACGGCCTGACCCCGTCGCACCCCGCTCTTGACCTCAAGTCAGCTTGAGGATCGAGACTGATCGCCATGCCGAACACCACCGCAGCTCCCCGCCCGCACACCGACGCCGCCCTCCCCCTGCCCGACGTCGAACTCGACCGGATCGCCGGGCGACTGGCCACTGGGGCGGTGGTGGTCGGCCTCGGCGAGTCCACCCGCTTCTCCCGGGAGACCTTCGGGGTACGGGACCAGCTCTTCCGCCGACTCGTCCGGGACCGCGGCTTCCGCGCCCTGGCCGTCCAGGACGGCGCGGGAGTCGGTGAAGCCCTCGACGCGTACGTACGCGGCGGCGAGGGCTCGACGGCGGACGCCCTGGCCGGGGCCTGGCGGCCGGGGCGCACCGAGGAGATGGCCGGCGCGCTGGAGTGGATCCGGGCCTTCAACCGTGACCACCCGGACGACCCGGTCCGGATCCTCGGGGTGAAGCCGGTCCAGGCCGGGGACGCCGACTACGACGCCGTCCTCGCGCAGGTGCGCACGATGGCGCCGGAGCGGCTCGCGGAACTGGCGGCCCACCTGGAGCCGATCCGTACGGCCCATCGGATCGACGAGCACGTGCAGCGGGCTCGGGGCGTCCACCCCGGTCGGCCCTTCGCCGAACACGCCCGCGCCGCACGGGCGTTGGTCGAGTCCCTGCCCGGCACCGGAGCCGGATCCGGTGACGGCGAAGGTGAAGGTGACGCACTCGCCAGGATGCGGCTGATCGTGGACTTCCACGAGCGCAGCGTCGCCGGGCGCGGCACCTACGCGGGCGAGGCCGAACTGTGGGCGGGGGCCATCGCCGCCTTCCAGCACCGCACCGGCCTGCGCACCGTCTACTGGGACGGCATCGCCCACACCGCGGCGACCGAGGCGGTGCTCGGCGTCGCACCCGAGCGGGGCCCGCAGGCCACTGCCGGCAGTCTGCTCCGCGGGCGCTACGGCGCGCGGTACGTCTCGGTCGCGATCGGCTTCCACCACGGCGACCTCGGCACCGCCGTCGCCCCCGCACCGGCCGCGGACCTGGTCGACGCGAGGCTCGGCGAGCCCGGCCTGCCCGCCCGCTGGCTGGACCTGCGCCGGGAGGAGGTCCGCCGCGAGTGGGACGGCCCGGCCAAGGCCCGGGTGGTCAGCGGCCTCTACACCCCGGAGCGCGACGCCGTCGAGCACCTCGCCGTGGACTCCCTGGCCGAGGCGTTCGACATCCTGGTCCACGTCCGCCGGGCTTCCCCGGTGCACTGGCTGCCGTGAGCGGCCCGCCGGCGGGGCCCGCGCCGACGACCGCTCCCCCGGTCGGTCAGCCGAAATCCGGGTCGACCGGCGGCCACGGGTAGCCGAGTTGCTCGGCCTGGTACGAACCGCCCCAGACCTCGGCGGTGGCCCGGGGATCGGTCGCGGTCAGCCGGGCCTCCAACTGCTCGGCCTGGGCCGACGGGTCGGCGGCGGAGATCGGCAGGGCGATGCCGAACTGGAGCCAGGGCAGGTCGGATTCGGCCCGGTCCCGGGGGTGCAGCAGCAGGAGGTGGATCCGGTCGGGGTTCTCTCGGTGGTTCCAGACGGCATCCACCTCGCAGTCCCACCTGAGCAGCCAGTCCGTCCGGCTCCGGAGCCTCGCTTCGAGCAGCCGCGCGACCGCTCCGGTCGTCGTCTCCCAGGCGCGGTCCGCCTCGGCCCGCCGGACCTCGGCCTCGTACGGCCCTGCGGCGAACCGGAGTTCCGGCAGGTCGACGTCCCGAGAGGCCGAATTGCGCCAGCCCGACCAGACGACCTGCTCCCCGTCGCGGCCGACCGTCACGTACAGCGCGCCGCAGCACTTCTCGTAACCGCAGCCGGCCCACGCAAGCCGGACCTCGTGGGACGCCTCGTGGGACCCCTCGCGGGCCTGCAACGGCCCGTCCGGGCTCAGGAGGTACCGGGGGCCCACCCCTGCGTACGGGGGGCCGCCGTCGACGTGGGTGGACACGTCCGTCAGGAAGTCCCGGCCGTTGACGATCGGCCGGACCTCCAGATAACGGTCCTCCGGCGGTGGGCCGGTGATCCTGAGGCTGAGCACGTCCGGTTCCTTGGGCACGGGCCAAGAATCGGGGAACCGGGCGCAGTTGTCAGCCGATTTTCACGGCCGTCCGACGACCGGCTCCGTCCGGCACCCGGTCCCGACGGGATCGGCTCCCGGGTCGACGGGGACGGGGGGTCCGGATCGGATCCGGGCACGGACGAGTTCGACCGGGCCCCGGAACCAGCCCAGTTTCTCCACCCACCAGGTGAGGCCGGCCGCCCGGTACGGGGCGACGACCATCGCGTCGGCATCCCGCCGCAACCCGGACGTCCGACCCTCCATGACGACGTCGAAGGAGGCATCGGAGGAGGCGTCGGAGGGGGCGTCGGAGGGGGCGTCGAACTGCCCGTTCCGGACGGCCCGTTGGGCGCGGACGTAGGAGACCACGGTTTCCAGGTCGGCAGGAGGCATCATCTCGGCGTGGCCCACCCCCGCCCGCGTGGGGAAGACGCCGTCCCACTGTGCGGCCCGCCGCATGGGGCGTCGCGCGGGCCAGGTGCCGGCGATCCACACCGGGATGCGCGGGCGTTGCGGGCTCACCGGCTGGAAGGTGAGGTCCGTGACGGTGAACCAGCGGCCGTGGAAGGTGAACGGCCGGCCCGTCCACAGCCCGTCGAGGACGTGGAGGGCTTCGTCCAGCTTCTCCGCGCGCACCCGTGGGTCCGGATCCTGGCCCAGTGCTTGGAACTCGGCCGCGGAGGACCCGAGGCCGGCGCCGAAGATCAGCCGCCCGCCGCTGAGCAGGTCCAACGCGACGGTGGCGCGGGCGACTTCGGCGGGGCGCTTGAGGGCGAGCACGCTCACCATGACGCCGAGTCGCAGGCGCTCCGTGTCGGCGGCGATCGCGGCGAGCGTGGTCCACGAGTCGGTGAGGTGCTCGTCCGGGTGTTCCGCGACCTGGCCGTCCCAGAGGAAGAAGCCGTCCCAGCCGGACCGTTCCGCCAGCACTCCCAGTTCGCGGAGCAGGCGGGGATCCGCGTACTCGCGCCGGTTGGGCAGTCCGACGGCGTACCGCAGGGGCCGCTGTGGCATGGCGTCCATCGCTCGTCGCCTTCCTGATCGGGCACGACGGTCGCCGACGCGACCGGTTCCCGCCTCGATGATGTCGGCTGCGCGAGGAGCGGGGCAACCGGAACGGCGTCGGGCGAGCGCCCGCCCCGACGGTCGCCCGCGGCTGGACCGATAGCCGGAGAGCCATGAATCGCGGCAGGTCAGCGGCCCCTCCACAGGCCGGACGCCGGGTACGGTGCTACGGTCCTCTGGGAGCCCGGACCGCCTGTGGCGGTTCCCCTGCCCTCCCCCCTGCGGCGGCGCCCCCTTCGGGGGCCGGCGGACGCCTCCGATGCCGACGAGGCCCGGCCCGCGCCGCCCGACCTTCCACCCCTCCCGCACCTCCCACACCCATCGCCTTCGGACGGAACGGCCCCGGAGGATTCGAAGGGAGCAGCGATGCCCGAGAACAGCGCGACCCCGGGGCCCGGCGACGAGGTCCTGGTGATCGGCGGCGGGTTCACCGGCCTGGCCGCCGCCCACGAGCTCGCCCTGGCCGGGGTGCCCTGCCGGGTGCTGGAGCGTGAGCCGTACGTCGGCGGCCTGGCGGGCTCGTTCGAGGTCGGGGGAGCCCGGCTCGAACGCTTCTACCACCACTGGTTCTCCTCCGACCTGGAGGTCCAGGGGCTGTGCGCGGAACTCGGCTGCTCCGACCTGCTCCAGCCGCACCGGACCCGGACCGGCGTCTACTACGCGAACTCGGTGTACCGCCTGTCGAGCCCGTGGGACGTGCTGCGCTTCGCCCCCCTCCCGCTGGCCGACCGGGTCCGGCTGGGCCGGTCCGCGGTGCGGGCCCACCGGGTGAAGCACTGGCGGGAGTTGGAGGACCTCACGGCCCGCGAGTGGCTGGTGGAGCTGAGCGGGCCGCAGGTCTACGAGACGGTCTGGCGCCCGCTGCTGGAGGGCAAGTTCGGCGAGTACGCGACCGAGGTCGGCGCCACCTGGATGTGGACCAAGCTCCACCTGCGCGGTGGCAGCCGGTCGCACAGCGGCCGCGAGGTCCTCTACTACCTGCGGGGTGGCTGCGCCGCCCTGCTGGACGCGTGGGTCGCGCGCCTGTCCGAACTGGGGGTCCGGATCTGCACGAGCACCCCGGTGCGGCAGGTGCTGACCGACGCCCGCGGGGTGTGCGGGGTCCGCACCGGGAGCGGCGTGCTGCCCGCACGGCGGGTCCTGGCCACCACGGCACCGGACCTGCTCGCCGGCTTCCTCGCCCCCGCCGCCGCCGGACCACCGCCCCACCCGGACGTGCCCGCCGTGCGCCGGCGACTGTCCGACATCCCCTACCTCGCCAATCTGTGCCTGGTGCTGCAGACCGACCGGTCCCTGTCGGACACCTACTGGCTCAACGTCACCGACCCCTCGTTCCCCTACGTCGGCGTCATCGAGCACACCAACCTGGAGGCCTCCGACGCCTACGCCGGGAGCCACCTGGTCTACCTGTCCGCCTACCTCCCGACCAGCGCCGCGCTGTACCGGATGGACGACGAAGCGGTGTTCCACGCCAGCCTCCCGCACCTGCGCCGGATGTTCCCGCGGTTCCACCGCGACTGGGTCCGGCGCCACCACGTCTGGCGGGCCGACCACGCCCAGCCGGTCATCACCCCGCACTACTCCGACCGCATCCCGGCGATGGAGACGGACGTGCCGGGGCTCTACCTGGCCAGCATGGCCCAGGTCTACCCCCAGGACCGGGGCACCAACTACGCCCTACGGCAGGGAAGGCACGCCGGGCGCCTGATCGCCGACCGGGTGCGCACCGCCCGCCGCACCGCCCCCGACCCACGACCTCCCGTCGCCGGGCACGGCGCCGGTCCGCGGTCCGGCCCCGAGGAGGGGACGCCATGAACTCCCTGATCAGCACCGAGGATTGCGAGCGGATGCCCATCGCCCGGGTGCACGAGCTCTACCGGCGCCATGTCAGCCGGGGCCAGGTGACGCTGCTCTCCGCCTTCGGCTTCGGCCGCGACGTCGTGGACAGCGCCTCCGGCTGCTGGATCACCCTGCGCGACGGGCGGCGGGTCCTGGACTTCACCGGCGGGATCGGCGTCCTGAACCACGGCCACAACCACCCCCGCATCCTGGCCGCCCGCCGGCGCTTCCAGGAACGGCGGCGGATGGAGGTGCACAAGAACTACTTCTCCCCGTACGTCGCCGCGCTCGGGCACAACCTGGCCCAGCTGCTGCCCGCGGACCTCGACGTCAGCTACTTCCCCAACTCGGGCGCGGAGGCCGTCGAGGGCGCCCTCAAGATGGCGTACAAGTACCACCGCGGCCATCGCGGCACCGTCCTGCACAGCGACATCGCCTTCCACGGCAAGCTGCTCGGCGCCGGAAGCCTGACCGCCTCGCCGGAGGTGCACTTCACCTTCCCGCGGATCCCCGGCACGGACGGCTTCGCCTTCGACGACCTCCGCTCCCTCGAACTGGCCCTGGACCGGCACACCACGCCCGAGGGCGGGAGCGACGTCTACGCGCTGGTCCTGGAACCGTTCAGCGCCTCCAGTCTCCGCGAGTGCTCGGAGGAGTTCCTGCGCGAGGCGCGCCGACTGTGCACCGAGCACGACATCGTCCTGGTCTTCGACGAGGTCTACACCGCCTGGGGCAGGACCGGTTCGCTCTTCCACTTCATGCGCCACCCCGGCCTGGTCCCGGACGTGGTGACCACTTCCAAGTCCTTCGGCGGCGGCAAGGCGTCCATCTCCGGCTACGTGGCCAGGGAGCCCGTCTTCCGCAGGGCCTACGACTCGCTCCCCGACGCCACCCTGCACAGCACCACCTACTACGGCTTCGGCGAGGAGACGGTCACCGCGCTGGAGGCCGTGGCGATCGCGGTCGACGACGACTACCCCGCCAGGGCCCGCCGCCTCGGCGAGCGGCTGCGCCGCGGCCTCACCGCCCTCGCCGCCGGGCACCCGCACCTGATCGCGGAGGTGCGCGGCACCGGGGCCCTCCAGGGCGTCGTCCTGCGCCACGGTCCGGCCGCCCTCGACCACGCGCTGCGCCTGCTGCCGTCCTCCTTCGCGCGCGACCCGCAGGCCGGGGCCAAGCTGGCGACCGCCGCCGTGGTCGCCGCCCTCTACCGCGACCACGGTGTGCTCACCTACTACGGCTCCAACCACGACCTCCCGCTGATCGCCGCGCCTCCCCTGGTGGCCGAGGACTCCGACGTCGACCTCTTCCTGGCGGCCCTGGACGCGGTGCTGGCCAAGGGAATGCCCCGCCTCCTGGCAGGTCTGGCCAGGGAGAAGGTCACCGCATGAGCTCCCCGTCGACGCGTCCCGTACCGCCCGCCGCAGGGCCCGGTACCGCGCGGGAGCACCGTCGCCTGCGGGTCTGGGAACGGCGCGTACGCTCCGCCGGGCTCCCGCCGCTCTGGGCGGGCCGCTGCACGGCCCTGTCCGAACCGTCCCGCCAGGCCGCCGCGGTCCGGCACACGGCCGCCACCCTGGCCGCCCTCCCGACGCCGTACCGCCTGGTGTTCGCCCTGCTGATGCGGGTGTTCCCGGTCGCCGTCGTCCTCGCGGACCCGCGGGGCCCGCTCCGGGGCACCGCGGACCGGGCCCGTCCGCAACGGGTCGCCGACCGACTGTCCACGGTGCCCGGTTGCGCCGAACTGCTCAGGGTGAGCCTGGCGTTGGCCCTGCACGGCGCTCTGGACGGGCCGACGGACGGACTCTCCGCCGCTCCGCCGCAGGAGCTCCGATGACCGGGACCGTCCGCACCGTCCGCTGCGACGCCCTGGTGATCGGCTCGGGAGCCGGCGGCAGCACCGCGGCCCTGGAACTCGCCGGCGCGGGCCGGGAGGTCCACGTCCTGGAGGAGGGCCCGCTCGTCCCGCAGACGCGGATCACCCGGGCGTCCCCGGCGGAGAACCTGCGCCTGCTCTACCGCCAGGGCGGTCTGGTGCCCATCCACGGCGCGCCCACCATCCCCTTCGGGGAGGGGCGTTGCGTCGGAGGAACCACCGTGGTCAACGGCGGGCTGCTCTGGCGACCTCCCGAACACCTGCTGGAGTGCTGGGCGTCCGCCGGCGTCGACGGCTTCCGGGCCCACCACCTCGCCCCCCACCTGGCCGAGGTGGAACGGCGCCTCGGTGTCGTCGACCAGCAGCCCGGGCCGGGGAACCGCGACTCGGTGCTGCTCGGCCAGGCGGCCGACCGACTCGGCTGGCGCTGGGCACCGGCCCGCCGGGCGGTGCGCGGCTGCCGGCACGCCAACCGGTGCGTCACCGGCTGCCCCACCGGCGCCAAGCAGAGCATGCTGGTGAGCTACCTGCCCGCCGCCGAACGGCTCGCGGCGGTCATCGAACCGGACACCCGGGTCGTCCGGCTCGAACACGACGGCACCCGGGTCACAGCCGTGCACGCCCTGCGCGACGGCCGGCGACTGCGCTACCTCCCGCAGACGGTGTTCCTGGCCGCCGGCCCGATCGGCAGCGCGCTGCTGCTGCGGCGCAGCGCCATCGGCGGGCGCGGCCCGGGCCGGGCGATCGCGTTCCACGTCAACTTCCGTACCGTGGCGCGGTTCGGCGAATCCGTCCGCGCCACCGAGGGCACCATCTTCACCGCGCAGCTGCAGGAGTTCGCCGACCGGGGTGTGCGGGTGATGCCCGCGAACCTCACCCCGGGGTCGCTCGCCGCTGCGCTGGCCGCCCATCCCGCCGGGACCGTCGACCGGATGCTGGCCCAGCTGGACCGGGTCGCCGTCTACACCACCCAGGTGAGCGTCCGGGGCACCGCACGGCTGCTGGCGGTCCCCGGCCTCGGCGCGCTCCTGCGGCACCGCCTGACCGCGAGCGACCGGGACCTCCTCCGCTCCGCCTTCCGGCGCACCGCCGAGCTCCTGCTGGAGGCCGGCGCGGTCGAACTGCTGCCGCCCGCACCCGCCGGCCCGACCACCACCCGCCCGACCACCGCCGGCCTGACCACCGCCGCGCAGGTGGCCGACTTCGCGTTGCACGCCCGGCCCGAGACCTGGGACCTGATCTCCGTCCACGCCATGGCGTCCTGCCCGATGGGCCCACCCGCCCCGGGCGGCGTGTGCGACGCCCAGGGACGCCCGCACGGCTTCACCAACCTGCGGCTGTGCGACGCGAGCGTCCTGCCGGGCGCCACCGGTGTCAGCCCGCAGGAGACCATCATGGGCTTCTCCCACCTGATCACGGCCCGGTACCTGGAGCGGTCCACCAGCCGTCGGCCCGACGGCAACTGAGCCCCCGTGACCGGACCGGGCGCGAGCGACCGGCACCGGCGCAACCGTCCGTGCCGGCGGCCGCGTCCCTCAGCGGGATGGGTAAGGTGGGACGCCGGAACGGGCCCTGAACAGCGGTGACGCGCGAGGGCACCGGGCCGGCGGGGGCGGGACGCGGGGAACGGGAGACGTCGGGTGCCGGACGGGACTGGGGCTGCGGGGACGGAGGAGTTCGCGCGGCTGCTGAGCGAGCTCAAGACGCGCTCGGGGCTGAGCTACGGGACGCTGGCCAAGCGGCTGCACACCAGCACCTCCACGCTGCACCGCTACTGCAACGGGACGGCGCTGCCGCACGAGTTCGCGTCCGCGGAGCGCTTCGGACGGTTGTGCCGGGCGACTCCCGAGGAACTCGTGGAGCTGCACCGGAGTTGGATCCTGGCCGACGCGGCCCGGGGGCGCCGGGCCGAGCAGCGGGCGCCGGAGACCCGCACGGCGGACCTGCCCGCGGCGGAGGTGGAGCCGGTGGTCGAGGTGGTGTCCGCGGAGCCCGCGCCACCGCGTCGGCGCCGCACGGCGCTGATCGTGTCCGCCACGGCCGTCGCCCTGGTGGCGGCCGTCCTGGTGGTCGCGCGACCCACGGGCTGGGGCGGCGGCGGTGGCCAGGCGAAGGGCGACCAGCAGGCCGCCGCTGCGACGGCGACGACGGCGACGACGACGACGGACAGCGTCACCACACCCGTCGCCCCGGAACCGCTGCCCACCACCCCCACGGCCGCCGCCGAAACGACCCCGGCCCCGAGCTCAGCCACGCCCCCGACCCCGACCGCGGCCCCGACCCCGACCCCGACCCCGACCTCGACCGACAGCGGCCCCGCGCCGCTCACCGTCGGCACCCGCCCGTACGTCTACGCCGACCCGTGCAGCCAGCACTTCCTGGTGAACAGCGGGCCCGCCCAGGTCGGCCCGCCCGCCCCGGAGCGCGACGCCCCGCGCTGGGCCGCCGCCTACGGCGCGGTGTCCTCCGGCGAGCAGGAGGTCGCCCTCACCGTCCAGGGCACCGGCACGGACACGGTCGTCCTGCTCGGGCTGCACGTGCGGGTCACCGCCAAGGGCGCGCCGCTGGCCTGGAACGACTACTCGATGGGCGTCGGCTGCGGCGGCGGCGTCGACGCCAAGTCCTTCGACATCGACCTCGACCGGGGCAGTCCCGTGATCACCGTCAAGGGCGGGCAGCGCGACTTCCCGTACAAGGTCAGCAAGTCCGACCCCGAGGTCTTCTACGTCACCGCCCACACCAAGGCGCACGACGTCCGCTGGGACCTCACGCTGGACTGGTCCAGCGGCGACCGCCACGGCACCGTCCGCATCGACAACGGCGGCACGCCCTTCCGCACCAGCGCCGACGTCAACCGCCCGGGCTACGACTACCCGTTGGGCGGCGGCGAGTGGATCAAGCGCGAGGGCGGCTGAGCACCCGCGCGGTCGCCCTCCCCCGGCCGTTGCGCCGAACGGCGGCGTGCCCGGGATGCCGGTGAGCGACCCGTCGCCCAGTCTTGGACGGAATCCGAGACGCTGGCAGCGGGACGGGAGGGCGAGGTGGCGGAACGGCGCGGTCGGCCGGGCCGCGATCGCTGGTTCCGCACCGGTTCCGCCTGGTTGCGGGGGCGGACGGCCACGCTGCGCGACGCCCCGTTCCCCAGCCGACTCGCGGCGCAGCTGCTCCACATCCACGTGCTGGACACCGCCACCCGTCTCGCGGCCCAGGCGTTCCTCACGGCCATCCCGGTGGTCTTCGTGCTGGCCGCCTTCATGCCCGACGAGGTGCGCAGCAGCGTGTCCGACTCCCTGCGCACCGTCCTGGGGCTGCGGGGCGCCGCCTACGACGAGGTCACCCAGGTGCTCCGGACCGACAGCGGGAGCGCCACCACCGAGACCTACGGCGGCCTCGGCATCGTGGTGACCCTGCTCGCGGCCACCAGTTGCAGCCGGGTGCTGCAACGGCTGTGCGAACGGAGCTGGCACCTCCCCCACCTGGCCGGACGCCTGGCGGCCTGGCGGTGGCTCGCCTGGCTCCTGGTGTGGCTCGCCGTCCTGATCGTCCAGGGCCAGGTGCGGACCGGGTTCGGGCTGGGCGACGGCCTCGGGGTGTTCCTCTACCTGGTCAGCGCCGTCCTGCTCTGGTGGTGGACCCAGCACCTGCTGCTCGGCGGCCGGGTGCCCTGGCTGCCGCTGCTGCCGGGGGCCGTGCTGACCAGCGCGGCGCTGACGGCGCTCGCCTGGGGGTCGCGACTGTACATCCCCCGCTCGCTGAACCGCAGTGTGGCGCAGTTCGGCCCGCTCGGTCTGGTCTTCACCCTGCTGAGCTGGCTGATCGTGGTGTTCACCGCCGTCACGCTCGGCATCGGCATCGGCTACGTGCTGGCCGGCCAGGGCCGGCTGGCCCGGCTGCTGGGGACTCCGGGCGCGACCCCGGTCGCGACGGCGGCGGAGGAGGACGAAGAGTGAGCGTCCGCGCCGGGCTCAGGCGTCGTCGGCGCTCCGGCCGGCCGGTCCGACGCACAGCGCCCAGATGACGAAGGCGTCGATCGCGATCAGGACGAGCGCCCAGAACGGGTAGTAGGGCAGCCACAGGAAGTTGGCGACCATCCCCAGGACCGCGACGACGATGCCGACGCCACGGGCCCAGGGGGCGCCGCTGAAGAGGGCCACGCCCGCGGCGGCGACGACGAGTCCGAGGATGACGTGGATCCAGCCCCAGCCCTCGGTGTTCATCGAGTACACGTAGTGACGGGTGACGATGATCAGGCTGTCCTTGGTGATGGCGGCGATCCCCTGGAAGACCGCCATCGTGCCGGCGGCGATGAGCATGACCGCGGCGAAGACGGTCCACCCGGCCGCGAAGGGGCGGTGCTCGGCGGGCCGGCCGGTACGGCCCGGTTCGGTGACAGGCCTGGTCATGGCATGGACTCCTTCGACGACGGCCGCCTCGTACCGGTACGCGGACGGGGACGGGAGACGGGACGGAAGGGAGGGCAGGAAGGAACGGGAGGAAGGGAAGGAACGGAGGGGCCGGGCAGCGGCCCTTCTCTCACCGTAGGACCGAACCGTTCGGCCCGCCGGTGGCGGCCCGGCCGAACGCGGCGAGCAGGGCCAGGACGGCGAGCACCGCGAGCAGGATCGCGACCAGCAGCAGTACGGTCAGCGCGGTCGGGTCGTCCCACAGGGCGAACACCAGGGCCAGCACCAGGACGGCGGTGCCGGCGAGCCACCGGCGGTGGGCGGCGGTCCAGGTGCCGGCCCGGCCCGCGCGCACGCCGTGGGCGTCGCCCCAGTGGGCGACGGAGTCCGCGGCGCGGTCGGCCCGGCCGCGGGCGGCACGCGGCAGCCGTCCCGCGCCGCCCAGGTAGGCGCCGAGCGCCACCGCCACACCCAGCACGGTCGCGGTGCGCAGGCTGATCCGCAGGAAGTGCAGCAGGGTGTCGAAGACGGCCGCGGCGGCGGCCGGGGACTGTACGGCGGGCGGCAGGTGGTCGAGGTAGTAGTGGCGGGCGGCCACCAGGGCGAGGGCCACCAGCAGGCTGGCCCCGGCCGCTCCGAGGGCGGCGGACACCAGGGCCCGGCGTCGGCGGCGGGCCAGCAGGACGCCGACGGCGCCGAGCGACACGGTGAGCACGGGCAGCCAGTTGCCGACCACGTCGAGGGCGTGTGCGGCGCCGCGGATCCGGGCCAGCCGGTCGGACTGGAACAGCACCATGCGCTTGTCCACGTCCGGGATCCGCTCGGCCGGGCTCAGCCCCTCGGCGACCAGCGTGTCCTTCAGCCGGTCGACGACCGAGCCGAGATCGAGGGTGACCGTGCCGTCGGTGACCTCGACCGCGCCCCGCCCGTGACCGGTGAGGGCCTGGACCACGGCGGTGTGGGCGACCCGGTTGGCCTGGGTCCACACCGTGACGAAGGTGTCGCTGTGCACGACCCGCGTGGCGGCCTCGGTGACCACCTGGTTCACCGCGTCGTCGAGTTTCGGGCCGAGCGCCTTGACCGCCGAGGCGACCCGGGGCGGCAGCCCGTGGGCCTGCAGCCAGGCGGCCAGGTCGGAGGTGACCGCCGGACCGTCCACCCGTACGTCCACGGCCTGGGTGATCCGGGCGACCGCCGCGTCCTGGATCGCCGGATCGGTGGCGAGCGGGGCGACCGTCGCCACGTACCGGCCGGTGTCCAGGGCGATGTCGTGCACCCAGACGGTGAGCAGCGACACCGGCACCAGCACGCAGGTCAGCGCGATCAGGACCGCCGACACCGTGCTCCGGACCGGCCGCCCCGCCCGGGAGGCGCGCCCCGGCCCGGCCGGGGGCTCCGGCGGCTCGTTCATCGGGGGGCTCCCAGCGCTCCGTGCGGCGGTGGCGCCGCTGACCACCATTGGCCCGTAGGGCCCGGTGACCGGCACTCCGGGGTGCGCCGTCCGGGCGAAGGAGGCCGCTCCCTGCGACGGGTGGCCGGAGGGAGGGCGCGCGCCGGCCCGGCCGGCGGGGTGTCGGGTGCCGGTGGGCCGGGCGCGCGCCCGGTCTGGGGTCGTCGGATCCGGGAACGTCGGGTCCGGGGGACATCGGACCCGGGGGTCGTCGGGTCAGACGGTGAGCAGGGTGGGGCTGGCGGCCTTGTCGGTGGGCAGGAAGTCGTCCGGGACGGGGTACTGGCCGAGCACGTAGTTCAGGACGGCCGCGTGCATGGCCTCGACCGGCGCGATGCTGGCCGCGGTGGCGATACCGGCGGGGCTGGTGACGTTGTAGGTCGCGAAGAGGTAGGTCTGGGCGGCCTGGTCCTCCAGGTCGAGGGCGAGCTTGGCGACGTCGCCGACGGAGGCGGCCTTGCCGAGCGCGGCCAGGGTCTCCGGCTGGTTGGACAGCGGCACGTCGGTGATCGCGGGCAGGCCGGCGCCGGTGAGGACGGCGTTCCAGGCCTTGGCGTGGTCGGCGTGCTGGGCCATAGCGGTGGTGACGAAGGTCGCCACCGCCGGGGGGACGGTGCCGAGCTTGCCGGCCTTGGCGGCGTCCAGGGTGGCCTGGTAGGCGCCGACGGCCTGGTTCTCCAGGGCGGTGGCCAGCGCGACGACCTGGAGGTCCCCGGTGTACCTCCCGGACGCCGACGCCGACGCCGAGCCGGGCATCGTGCCGGCCGGGCTGGACGGCGCCGGGTCCTTGACGTCCTTGCTGCTGGAGCAGGCGGCCAGCGTCAGGGCCGCGGCCACCCCGCCCGCGCCGAGCAGGAAGCGGCGCCGGGCCAGCTCGGCCTGGCCGGTGACGCGGATCTGCTCGGCCAGCTCTCGTGCGCTCTCCCGCATGACCGGGAGGGTGGCGCGGTGGGCCTCGTCCATGTCCCGGGTCAGGCGGGCGAGTTCGGCCTCGCCGATGGCGGGCTCCCAGGTGCGGTCGGTGCTCACTTCACGGCCCCTTCGGTGATCGGGGAGGCGTTGTCGGTCTTGTAGAAGGCGTCGGGGAAGCCCACGCTGCCCGCGGCCGCGGGCAGCTTCGCCGGGTCGACCGGGATGGTGATCAGATCGGCGGCATTGCCCGCGAGCAGCGCCTGCACGGCCAGCAGGACAGCACGGTGCTGGGCCTCGACCGGGGCGACGGAGGCGAACAGCTTGCGCAGGTCGGCGTTGCTCACCTGGCCGACGTTCTTGGTGTACGTCTGGGCGGCGACGTCCTCCAGCGTGATGGCGAGCTTCACCACGTCGGCCGGGGTCTTGATGGTGGGCAGCGTCTGGTCGACGACGGCCTTGTACTTCGGGTCCGGGCCGTCCTGTGCCTGCCCGCCGGCGGTGGTCGCGGCGGCGTTGAAGGCCTTGGCGTGGGCCTGGTGCTGCTCGGTGGTCTTGGCGATGAACGCGGCGACCGTCTTGTTGCCGTCCTTGATGAACGGAAGCCCGGCGGCGGTCTGGTAGACGCTGACCGCCAGGTTCTCCAGGGACGCGGCGGTCTGCAGCGCCCTGATGTCGTCGGCGGAGACGGAGGCGGACGCGGAGGCCGACGGCGACGGCGAGGCCGCCGCGGCGCGCACGGTGCTCAGCAGTCCGACCCCGCCGGCCAGGGCGCCGAGGGTCGCCCCGCGCTGCCACCACCGGCGCGGGGGCTCGGTGCCCTCCGCGAGATCGGTCAGCGCTCCGCGGGTGATCCGCAACGCGTCGCTGTTCAAGTCCTGTGACTGCTCGGTGAGTTCTTCCAGCAGCCGGGTGTCGATGTGCTCGCTGGCCATCATGTCCCGTCTCGGCCCGGCGGTCGGCCGGATGCCGGACCGCTCTGCCCTGACGTTCGGCACGCTCGCCCACCTGGCTTGGTCCGGGCCCCCGAACGGCCCCCGAATTCACCCCTGGGGGTGAACGGCGGGGGCGAAGGGTGACCGCGGCGGCCGTCCGGCGGGTCGGCCGGGTCGGGCGGAGCCGCCCCGGCCGACGCGCGGTCAGGCGCCGTCGAGGATGCTGGCGATCTTGTCGGCCATCGCGGCCTGGGCCGGGTTGGCGCCGGGGCGGGCGTGCTGGGCGGCCCGCATCGCGACGGTCAGGGTGGCGCGGAAGTTGCCGGTCTCCTCGGGGGCCTTGGCGTCCAGCAGCGCCAGGGAGCGGCGGATGGCGTCGAAGACCCGGTCGGCGATGTCGGCGGTGGAACTGCCGTCGAGCTTGAGGCCCTTGGGCTTCTCGGCGAGGACGCGCCCGGTGAGGCCGGTGGCGGAGCTGAGGGCCTTGCCGGCGGCCATGCCGGCCTTGGCGGAGGAGATCGCGCCCGGGTCGGAGGCGGCCATCAGCACGACGACGCCGTGGGCGGCGGTCTGGAGGGTGAGCCGGTCGTCGGCGGTCAGGACGGCGGTGGTGTCGGACATGGTGGGTTTCCTTCTCTCCGGGTTCGGTGTGGAGCAGGGGCTGTGAGCGGTCGAGCGGTCAGTGGGCGGCGGGCAGGAGGTCGCCGGCCTCCTCCTCGTCGGCGGGCTCGTGGCGGGCCAGCCGGCTGGCGGGCAGGAACAGGCCCGCGAGGGCGGCGAGGAGGTAGCCGGCGACGCAGACCAGGGCGCCGGCCAGCAGGGCGGTGCGCAGGACGGTGGGGTCGTAGCCGTCGTGGGTGCGGCCGAAGAAGACCACGCCGGTGACGGCGACGCCGAGGGCCGCGCCGAACTGCTGGAAGGTGCTGTAGACGCCGGAGGCGGCCCCGGCCTCGCGGACGTCGACGGTCGCCAGGGCGAGGTCGACCAGCGGCACGACGAGGAGGCCGAGGCCCAGGCCCGCCAGGGCGAGCGGCCACAGCAGGTCCCAGCCGGACAGGCCCGCGCCGTGGGAGTCGACGACCTGGCGCACCCAGGCGGCGCCGCCGGCCTGCATCAGGGCGCCCAGGACGACGAGCGGCTTGCCGGCCTTCCGGGCGAGCGGCACCGAGACGCCCGAGCCGAGGAAGGCGCCCGCGGTGAACGGCAGCAGCGTCAGCCCGGAGGCCATGGCGGAGAAGTGCAGGCCGAGCTGGAGGTAGAGGGCGAGGATCAGGAAGAACCCGGCCATGGCGCCGGAGAAGCACAGCTGGACGAGGCTGCCGGCGGCGAAGCCCCGCCGGCCGAACAGGTGCATCGGCGCCAGCGGCGAGCCGTCCCGGCACATCCGGCGCCGCTGGTTCACCACGAACCCGCCCAGCACGACCGGGGCGGCGGCCAGCATGGCCAGGATCCAGCCGGGCCAGCCCGACTCCCGGCCCTCGACCAGCGGGAAGACCAGCAGGAACAGGCCGGTGGAGGCGAGCAGCAGGCCGGGGACGTCCAGGCGCAGCGGGTGGGCCGAGCGGGTGTCGGGCACCAGGAGCCGGGCGGCGACGAGCAGGGCGACGCCGACGGGGACATTGATGACGAAGATGCTGCGCCAGCCGATGCCGAAGGCGTCGGCGGAGACGAGCCAGCCGCCGAGCAGGGGGCCGGCGACGGCGGCCATCCCGGAGACGGCGCCGATGATGCCGAGGATCGCGGCGCGTTCCCTGGGCCGGTAGAGGGCCTGCACGGAGGCGAGGACCTGGGGGACCATGAGGGCGGCGAAGGCGCCCTGGACGACCCGGGCCGCCACCAGCGCGTCGCCGCTCTGCGCGAGTGCGGCGGCGAGCGAGGCGGCGGTGAAGCCGGCGACCCCGGCGAGGAACACCGTCCGGCGGCCGATGATGTCGCCGAGCCGTCCGCCGGTGATCAGGACGATCGCGAACGCCAGGGTGTAGCCGCCGACGACCCATTCCAGGTGGCCGGGGGTGGCGTGGACGTCCTTCTGGATGGCGGGCAGGCCGACGTTGACGATGGTGGTGTCGAGCAGGTCCATGAAGGACGCGACGATCAGGACGAGCATCGCGAGGCCGCGGCGGCGGTGGACGGGCGGGGTCTCCGGGGAGGCGGCGGGTGCCTGGGCTCCTCCGGGCATGGGGGTGCGCTGCTTGGACATGGCCTTCTTCGTTCCGTTTCGGAGGGGTGGGGGCGGGCCCCGGCCGTGGCCGCACCGCCCAAGATGTTTCGTTCGGACGAAAGAAGCATAGCAAGTAGTTCGGTTCAGCGAAACAAGTAGTTCGGCGAAGCGAAGCAGCTTGCTAATCTGAGCGCATGACGACCACCGACCAGCCCTCGCGCGGCGAGCTCATCGCCCGGCTCAACACGGCCGGGCGGGAGCTGAGCACCGCCGCGGTCATGTTCCACAGCGCGCTCGCGCAGCTGCACGGACTGAGCAGCACCGAGGAGACGGCCATCGACCTGCTCCAACGGTTCGGCCCGCTCACCGCGCGCGAACTGGGCGAGCACTCCGGGCTCGCCCCGGCCTCGGTCACCGGGCTGGTCGACCGGCTCCAGCGCAAGGGCTTCGCCCGGCGGATCCCCAACCCCGCCGACAAGCGCAGCGTGCTCATCGAGGCCCCGGAGGCCCCCGCCGAGGCCCTCGCACCGCACTTCGAGCACTTCATGAGCGGCCTGGAGGAGCTGTACGCGCGCTACAGCGACACCGAACTCGCCACCATCGCGGGCTTCCTCACCGCCGGCGCCGCCGTCCAGCGCGAGGCGACCGCACAGCTGACCGCCGAGCTGCCGGGCACCCGGCCGGGCGGCGGCGAGCCCGCCCTCACCCAGAGCCAGAAGCTGACCGTCCAGACCGCCGCCCACGGCGTCGTCGCCCTGATGGCCGCCGCCGACCCCGGGGCGTTCTCCTCCGCCCGGGCCGGGATGGCCGCCGGGAAGGCCCTCAGCTCCGCCACCGGTCTGACCGGACGCGTCCTGGCCGAGAAGCCCAAGGGCCTGAAGCTCGGCGGGAAGTCGACCGCCGACATCGCCGACCAGGTCTTCCCCGCCCTCGCCGCCTCGGCCGCGCTGCTCGGGGACGCCGACCCGGGCGAGGCCGAGAACTTCCGCTCCGTCATCCGGGTCGCGGTGGAGGCCGCGCTGCGGATCCGCACCCCCGCGAGCCCGGCCATGACCGCCATGGCCGCCCGGATCGGCGAGGCGCTCGACCGCGCCTGACGCCCCCGGCGTGCATGCCCCGCCCGGGCGGGGCGTGCACGCGTGCGGGGTCGTACGCCTCGCTATACACACCATGTATAGCTGGTGTGTATAGTCGATGATCATGGCACTCGGACAGATGCTCCTCGGACTGCTGGAAGACCAGCCCCGCCACGGATACGACATCAAACGGCTCTACGACGACCACTTCGGGCGCGACCGCGCCCTGCACTACGGGCAGGTCTACGCCACCCTCTCCCGGCTGTTGAAGAACGGCCTGGTCGTCGTGGAGGGCGTCGAGGCCGGCGGCGGCCCGGACCGCAAGCGGTACGCGATCACCGACGCGGGCGTCACCGACCTCGCCGGCTGGCTCGCCCAACCGGAGGACCCCCAGCCGTACCTGCAGAGCACGCTGTACCAGAAGGTCGTACTCGCCATCCTGACCGGCCGCTCGGCGACCGACGTGCTGGACGTCCAGCGGGCCGAACACCTGCGGACGATGCGCGAACTGACCCGCCGCAAGCTCGACGGCGACCTCACCGACGAACTGATCTGCGACCACGCCCTGTTCCACCTGGAGGCCGACCTGCGCTGGCTGGAGCTGACCGCCGCCCGGCTCGACGACCTCACCACCCGCCTGACGGAGAAGCCGCGTTGACCACCGACCAACCCCTGCTCCAGGCCCGGGACCTGCACAAGTCCTTCGGCCTCACCCCGGCCCTCGACGGCGCCTCCCTCACCGTCGCCGCCGGCGAACTCGTCGCCGTGATGGGCCCCTCCGGCTCGGGGAAGTCCACCCTGCTGCACTGCCTGGCCGGCATCACCCGCCCCGACCGAGGCACCATCAGCTACCAGGGGCAGGACCTCACCGCCCACTCCGACGCCCGGCTGAGCGCGCTGCGGCGCACCGAGTTCGGCTTCCTGTTCCAGTTCGGCCAACTCGTCCCGGAACTCACCTGCCTGGAGAACGTCGCGCTGCCACTGCGCCTCAACGGCCTGCGCCGCAGGGCCGCCGAGGCCCGGGCCGCCGAATGGCTGGAGCGGCTGGAGGTCGCGGACCTCGCCGCCAAGCGCCCCGGCGAGGTCTCCGGCGGCCAGGGCCAGCGGGTGGGCGCCGCCCGCGCGCTGATCACCGGCCCCAAGGCGGTGTTCGCCGACGAGCCGACCGGCGCCCTCGACTCCCTCAACGGCGAACGCGTCATGAAGCTGCTGACCCGCGCCGCCCGGGAGACCGCCGCGGCCGTCGTGCTGGTCACCCACGACGTGCGGGTCGCCGCCTACGCCGACCGGGAGATCGTCGTCCGGGACGGCCGCACCCTCGACCTGACCCCCGCCCGGTGAGCGCCGCCGACGGGCCGAAGGTCCGCTCGCCGTTCCTGGACCAGCTGGGCCTGGGCGTCCGACTGGCCGTCACCAGCGGGCGGGACGGCTGGGGCCGGCTGCTGCTGACCGCCCTGGGAGTCGGGCTGGGCGTGGCCATGCTGCTGTTCACCGCCTCCTTCCCCGGCATCGTGCACCACCGCGACCAGCGGCTGTACACCCAGAACGACACCTTCGACGACGAGGCGCTGCCGGCCCCCGGGGACCGGACGGTCCTGATCGCGGTCGCCGACACCACCTTCCACGGCACGCCCGTACGCGGCCGGATCGTCCAGCCCGAGGGGCCGCACGCGGCGCTCCCGCCGGGCGTGGCCGGCTACCCCCGGCCCGGCGAGATGGTCGTCTCCCCCGCGCTGGCCGAGCTGCTCGCGGACCCCGCCAACCGGCTGCTGCGCGAGCGCCTCCCCCACCCGGTGGTCGGCAGCATCGGAGCGGCCGGACTGCTCGGGCCCGGCCAGGCCGCGTACGTGCTCGGCGGCGACCACCTCTCGGTCGACACCGGCGCCCTGCGGATCACCGAGTTCGGCCACTTCTCGCCGCCCAAGCCCATGGATCCCAAGCTGATCCTGCTCAACGCCGTCGGTCTCACGGTGATGCTGGCCCCGGTCGGCGTCTTCCTCGCCGCCGCCGCGCGCTTCGGCGGCGAACGGCGCGACCGCCGGCTCGCCGCCCTGCGGCTCGGCGGAGCGGACCGCCGGATGACCGCGCGGCTCGCCGCCGGGGAGTCTCTGGTGGGCGCGCTGCTCGGCCTCGTCGCGGGCGTGGCGCTGTTCCTGCTCGCCCGTCAGCTGATCGGCCGGATCCGCTTGGCCGGGTTCAGCTTCTACCCCGAGGACGTCGCGCCCCAGCCCGCGATCGCCGCCGCGATCGCCGTGGTCGTGCCGCTGCTGGGCATCGGCGTCACCCTGCTGGCCATGCGCCGGGCCACCGTCGACCCGCTCGGCGTGGTCCGCCGCTCCGGCCCCGCCCGGCGCCGGATCGGCTGGCGGCTGATGCTGCCGCTCGCCGGGCTGGCCGTGACGGTGTTCGCCCTGGTCCTGCCCGCGGGGAGCAGGCCGGGCGCCCTCCCGCGCACCGCCGTCCTCGACCCGGTGGGCGACACCCGGGGCTCGATCCTCGTGGCCTTCGGCGTGCTGCTGATGCTGGTCGGTGTCTGCACCCTGCTGCCCTGGCTGGTGGAGGCCGTCACCCGGCGGGCCGGCGGCGGCCCGCCGTCCTGGCAACTCGCCGTCCGCCGTCTCCAGTTGGGCTCCGGACCGGCCGCCGCGGCGGTCAGCGGCATCGTGGTGGCCGTCGCCGGGGCGATCGCCCTGCAGACCCTCTTCCTCGGCATCGGCGCACGCTACGAGTCCTGGTCGCGGCCGCAGGTCACCGCCGGGGCGTACCAGCAGTCGGTGGCCTTCCCCGGCGGTGCGCCCCGGGCGCAGCAGCTCGCCGAGCGCCTGACCCGCAGCCCCGGGGTGAAGGCCGCCGCGGCGTACACCGAGTTCTCCCTGGAGAGCGCGACCGCCAAGTCCTGGGAGCTGCCCGAGGTCCGGATCGCGCCCTGCGCGGTGCTGCGCGAACTCGCCACCCTGCCGGACTGCCGGGACGGGGACTCCTTCGCCGTCCAGGGCCCGGAGCGGCCGGGCGGCGAACCGGTCCGGCCCGGCACCCTCGTCCACGCCGCCTACTTCCGCGGCTCGGGCGAACCGGCCGCCTTCCCGCTGCCCGCCGCGACCGCCACCGTCCCGGCCGTCGAGGGCGCGGACCCCAACGGGCGGATCGGCGCCGGCCTGCTGCTCCTCACCCCGGCCGCCGTCCCCGCCGACGCCCTGCGCGGGCAGCCCGCGACCGTCCTGGTGTCGCTCGCCGACGGGCTGCCGGACGCCGAGGAGCAGCTGACCACCGCCGTGATGGCGATCGACCCGCAGGCCCGCGCCGAATTCCCGCTCGACCGGACGCTCGACCCCACCTACCTGGCGGTCAAGCGGCTGCTGACGGCCGGTTCGGCGATCACCCTGCAGCTGGTCTCCCTCAGCCTGCTGGTCGGCCAGCTGGAACGCTTCCGGGAGCAGCGCCGCGTCCTCGGCGTGCTGAACGCGGTCGGCACCCGCCGGCGCGTCCTGGGGCTGTCGGTGCTGTGGCAGACGCTGATCCCGATGGCCCTGGGCCTGGCGCTGGCGGCCGTCGCGGGTCTGCTGATGGGGGCGCTGCTGCAGTACTCGGCCGGCGTCTCGGCGGCCGTGGACTGGGGCGCGATGCTGACCATGTCCGCGATCGCGGCCGCCGCGGTGCTGCTCACCACCGTCCTGGGGCTGCCGCAGCTGCTGCGCCTGATGGGCCCCGGCGCCCTGCGGCACGAGTAGCCGCCCCGCTGCCGTTGCCCGTGCCACGGCTCCTCCCCGCCCTGGGGAGGAGCCGCTCGGCGTTCCCCGGCGTCGGCGCCGGCGATCAGTCGGAGCCGTAGGCGCCGGCCAGCGCGGAGGCGCCGGTGGTGAGGAAGTCCCGGATGCCCAGCAGGTAGGCCTCGCGGTCGACGAAGCCGTCCCGGTCCGCGTCGAGGACGTCGAAGGCCGCGTCGACGTCCTGCTCCGCATTGCCCGAGGCGGTGCGCAGCCGGATGAACTCCTTGCGGTCCAGGCGGCCGTCGCCGTCCGCGTCGGCGAGGTCGAACAGGGAGCCGAGCGCGGGCCGGCAGGTCTCCTCGAAGGCGTCGTGGCCGGCCCAGGAGCTGTACGCCTCGAAGGTGACCCCCTGGTCCCGGCCGGCGGACAGCTGCCGGAAGACCTCCTCGTGGGTGTCCCGCGCGACGAGGACCAGCGGGTCGTGGCGGTCGCGACCGGCGGCCGCGGCGGCCCGCTCGACCCGGGCCAGGTACTCGGAGTGGGAGATGACGCCGTCGCCGTCGGTGTCGAGCATGGAGAAGATGCGGCGCTTCGCGGTGTCGGACACGGTGGCCCCTTTCGTTCGCTTTTCGTTCGCTGCACGTGATCGGAATCGGACGGAACGTTAGCGCCGTTCACCCCTTCGGGTCCGGAGGACATGCCCGGGTCGGCCTCCACCCGCTCCACCCGGGGGTGGAGCGGGCAGCTCCACCCGCGCGCCTATGACACGGCGTCAGGCCGCCCGCCAGGCTGGGGCCGTGTCACGTCGCGGCCCCGGCCGGGGGTCGCGGGTGCGGAGTCGGAGGTGCGCGTGCACAGGGTGAAGAGGTGGGCGGCGACGGCCGCGGCCACGCTGCTGGCGTTGGCGCCGGCCGGATCGGCGGGGCCCGGGAGGCCCTGGCGGCCGACGGCCGGCAGGGGCACGGGTGTCGCGCCGTGACCTCGCTGGGCCGGGTGGAGGGGGTGGCGCAGGAGGGCCGCTGCGCCTTCCTCGGGGTTCCGTACGCGGCGGCGCCGACCGGGGCGAACCGGTTCCGGCCGCCGCGGCCGCAGGAGCCGTGGGGCGGCACGCTGCGGGCGGTGGAGGAGAGGCCGGGCTGCCCGGAGGACCTGGGCGCGGGCGGGGAGGGCGTCGAGGACTGCCTGCACCTGAACGTGTGGGCACCGCGCACCGGGGGCGGGCACAAGCCCGTCATGGTGTTCCTGCACGGCGGCGCGTTCCAACTGGACTCCGCCGAGGAGCCGGTGTTCGACGGCGGCCGGATGGCGGTGCGCGGCGACGCGGTGGTGGTGAACCTGGACTACCGGCTCGGCATCCTGGGCTGGACGGAACTCGGCGGCCTCGACCCGGCCTACGCGGGCTCGGGCAACAACGGCCTGCGGGACGAACTGGCCGCCCTGGAGTGGGTGCACCGGCACGTCGCGGCCTTCGGCGGGAACCCCGCGGACGTCACCGTGTTCGGGCAGTCCGCGGGCGCCGTCTCGATCAGCGCGATGCTGGCGGGCGACCACCCGGAGCGGCTGTTCCGGCGGGCCGTCGTGCAGAGCGGCCCGGGCTACCTGGTGCACACCGCCGGCTCCGCGCGGCGCGCCGCCGAGCACGTGTTCACGACCGGCGGCATCCACGCGGTGGCGGACCTCGACCGGCTGACCACCCGCGAGGTCCTGGAGCTCCAGCAACGCGCCCAGGGCGGCCTGTCCGGGCCGTCCGCGGCCGTCTTCTTCGGCCCCTGGATCGACGGCTCGCTGATCCCCGGCCCGGTGGTCGAGCGGGTCGCCGCCGGCAGTGCCCGCCACGTCGAGGTGATGGCCGGCACCACCGAGAACGAGACCGACTTCTGGGCGCTGTTCAACCCGTCCGTGCTGGACCTGCCGCTGAGCGGCTACCGGACCTTCCCCGCCGTGCTCGCCGACCGCAAGCAGCGGATGTACGACCGGTACGCGGCGAACCGCCCGGGGCTGCCCGAGGGCCGGGTGGTCAACGCGATGCTCACCGACCAGACGGAGCGGATCCCCACCCTGCGCCTCGCCGAGGCGCAGTCCCGCTGGCGGCCCACCTACGTCTACCAGTTCGACTGGCACGTGCCGTACGTCCCCGGGCTGCCGGCCGCCCAGAACCTGGGGGCCGCGCACACCCTGGAACTGCCCTTCGTCTTCGGCGGTCTGCAGCTCGACCGGTTCCCGCGCGGCGCGCAGACCGTGGCCGAGCAGCGGCCCGCGCTCACCCGGCTGTCCGACCGGATGATGACGGCCTGGACGGACTTCGCCCACGGCGACGGGCCGGGCTGGCCGTGCTACACCCCCGACTCCCGCGCCACCCGGATCTGGGACCTCGAACCGAGCGTCCGGTACGCGCCCCACGACGACGAGCGCGCGCTGTGGGACGGCTACGACTTCCCCGACCTGGACTTCTGACCTCACCGACTCTGCCGTGACAGCAGGAAGTCGATCATCGGCGGGCGCCGCTCCACCGGCGCCCGCCGACAACTGAGGTGAATCGTCGAGGAATTACCCATGCACATGGGCTGTTCCGGGACCCCGCTCCGTGCCTACACTGCCGCTGCCCGGCGACCACTTCTCGGCCGCGGGCGACACCGCAGCGCGCGACCCGTACGGCCGCGCGCCCGCACGGAGGAGGAACCGACCATGGTCAAGCACTACCTCAAGTACGCCTACAGCACCCTCACCGCCGCGATGTTCCTGCACATGGCCTGATCCGGCCGACCCCGGCCAGGGCCGGGTGGCGTACCGTCCGACCCTGGCCCGGGGAGCCCGCTTGTTCGCGACCGCCATCAGTCAACTGCGCTACGGTGCAGCGATCCTGACGAACCGCCGGATCCGTCCCGGCGACCTGGAACGCCTCGCCCGCGACCTGGTCGACACCATCGCCGAGTTCGGTGAGCCCGGCGAGGACTCGGCACTGCTGCCCGGCCGGGCCGGGCACGTCGACCCCCAGCTGCGCCGCGAGGTGGCCCGGCGCAGCCTGCGCGCCACCGCCCGCGCCGCCGTCCGGCACACCGCCTACTACCGCCGGCGGTTCGCCGAACTCGACCTCGATCCGGCGACCTTGGAGCCCGAGGACTGGTCGCGCGTGCCGGTCACCCCCAAGCAGGCGCTGAAAGCGCTGCCCGCCGCCTTCGTCTCCGCCGCCGCCTCGCCCGCCCTGATGGCGCTCACCACCGGCACCAGCGGCACCCCCACCGCGGTGTGGTTCTCCCGGGCCGAGATCGAGACCGCCATCGCGTTCAGCACCATCTCCGCCGTGCTCGGCCTCGGCCTGCGGCCGCGCCACACCGTCGCCTACGCGGGCTGCTCGCGCGCCACCCTGCCGCTGGTCTACGCCGAGGAGTCGACCACCCGGGCCGGCGCCGGCTTCGTCCAGTTCGGCACCGTCGACCCGGCGTTGGCGCTGGACCGCCTGGCCGCCCCGCTCGGCCTGCCCGGCCGGGCGCCGCAGATCACCCATCTGACCACCTCCGCCTCCTACCTGGCCGCACTCGTCCAGGAGGCCGAGCAACAGAATTGGCAGCACGGCGACTTCGGGCTGGAGTCGATCAGCGTCGGCGGCGAGGTGCTGTCCGCACCGCTGCGCCGCCGGGCCGAGGCGGTGTTCGGCGCGGCCGTGGCCTCGGCGTACCTGATGACCGAGATCCTGCCCTCGGGCGCGAGCCCCTGCACCGAGGGGCATCTGCACCACACCACCGAGTTCGGGCACCTGGAGGTGCTGGACCCGGTCAGCGGGGAACCGACCGCCCCGGGCGGGATCGGCACCGTGGTGCACACCCCGTACGTGCCCTACCGCGAGTGCACCCTGCTGCTGCGGTACGCCACCGGGGACCTGGTCCGCCTCCCGGACGGGCCGCCGGACTGCGAACTCGCCCACCTGCCGGCCACCTCCGGGATCCTCGGCCGCTGGTCCGGCCCGCTGAGCACCGCCGTCACCACCCGCGAGGTGCTCGACCTGGTGGAGGCCGAGCCCGAAGTCCCGCTGCCCGCCCGGTACGCGCTCACCGAGGGGCCCGCGGGGCCGACCGGCCCGGCCCGGCTGCACCTGCTGGTCCCCCGGCTGCCCGCGACCGCCCTGCTCGGGCGGCTGGAGGAGCGGGCGGCGGCGGCCGGCCTGCGGCTGTCCGCCGTCGTGCTGCACGAGGACCGGGCCACCATGCCGCCGACCGCGCCCGTCCGCGCCGACCTGCGCGAGCACAGCTTCGAGGCACCGGGCGCCATTGCCCCGGCGCCACCGACCCCAGGAGGCGTTGGATGAGCGTCAGCCCCCTCGCGCTCACCGCGCTGAGCGCCGCCGTCGCCGTCGAGATCGCCGTCGCGGCCCGCTACCTGGCCCGGGTCCGGATGCCCCGGCCGCCGGTCGGGGTGTACACCGGGGGCGACGTCGCCGTGCTGTGCACCGGCGTGGTCCTCGCGCCGCTGCTGTACACCGCGCTGCCCGGGGCGGCCGTCTCCGCCGTGTTCGGCCTGGTCCTGTGCCTGGCCGTGCAGTTCACCCTCGCCCCGCTGCTCACCACCGCCGGGCTGCGGGCCGCGCCGTGGTCCTGGGCCGCCGCCCTGGCCGGCACCGCCGCCACCGCGCTGGCCGCCCTCACCGGCCACCCGGACGCGGCCCGGGCGGGCAGCGGCCTGCTGATCGCCGTCGCGGTGGTCGGGGTCGCCAACCTGTGGACGCAGAGCGGCCTGCGGGCCGGGCACACGGCCGCGCTGGCCGCCGTACTCACCGCGTACGACCTGGCCGCCACCACGCTCACCGACACCACGGCCCGCTTCTTCACACAGGTCCAGGACCGGCCGTTCGCGCCGATGCTGGCCCTCACCGGCGGGGACCGGCCGGTCGGCCTCGGCCTCGGTGACCTGCTGCTGCTGGTCCTGTTCCCGCTGGTCGCGGCGAAGGCCTACGGCCGGGCGGCGGCCTGGTCCGCCGCGCTCACGGGCGTCCTGGTGACCAGCGCCGTCAGTGCCTGCTTCGCCCTCGGCGCGCTGTCCGGCGGCTTCCCGCTGCTGACCGCGCTCGGGCCGCTGATCGTCGCCCAGCACCTGTACTGGCGGCGGCGTTCGGGCGGTGAGCGCACCACCGCCCGCTGGCGCGAGGGGCGGCCCGGCCCGACACCGGCGCCGTCCGGCACCGAACTCGCGGCCGCGCTGGCCGCGCCCGCACCCGAGGGCACCCCGCCCGGCAGCTGGCTGGCCCTCGGCGCCGGCCGGGTCCTGGGCACCGGCCCGACCCCGGGCCTGGCCCGGCGCGACGCCCGCCGCCAGGGGGCGGACGCCCCCACCACGGCCCGGATGGTTTGAGCACCCCGGCTGCGGCCTCAGTCGAGGGTCGCGTCCAGGAAGTCCCGCCAGGCGGCCTGCACCCGTGCCGCGTCGGACTCGCCCCCACCGGCCAGCAGGTCCAGCAGCAGCCCGCGCAGCACGGCGAGCACCACGGTGGGGTTGGCCCGGGTGCCGTCGAGCACCCGGGCCAGCGGGGGGAGCCATTCCGCCAGCGAGGCGGTGCCGAAGTCCCGCCAGGGTTCGACCTGCCCGAAGGCCCGGACGTACCCCTCGAAGAACAGCCGCAGCGCGCCCCGGCGTCCGGGGTCCGCCAGCCAGGCCCAGAGCCGTTCGAGGGTCTCCCGGGCGCTGCCGCCCTCCTCCTCCGAGCGTTCCAGCAGCGCCAGTTGCTCGGCCCGGCCGACCGCCAGCACCGCCCGCACCAGTTCCTCCTTCGAACCGAAGAGGTAGAGCAGCACGCGCGGGCTGGTGCCGATCCCGGCCGCGAGCGGGCGCAGCGAGAGGTCGGACACGTTGTGCTCGGCGACGTACCGGACGGTCGCGGCGAGCAGGTCCTCGCGGCGCACCGACGGGCGGCGCGGCGCGGGGTGGCTGGGTGCGGAGGCTGGGGTGGACACGTGGTCTATCGTTCCACTGAAACGAGTGTTTCAGTGGAAGGGGATGGAGCCATGGCCACCACCGCACCCGGAACCGTGACCGTCCGCGAGGCCGACCGGCCCGGGGACCTGGGCGCCGTCGCGGCCCTGCACGGCGTCCTGTACACCCGCGAGTACGGCATGGACGCCACCATGGAGGCCTACGTCGCCGCCGGCATGGCCGAGTTGGTGCTGGCCGGCGCCGTCGAGGGCTCCGCGGCACCCGGCCGCCTGTGGGTCGCCGAGCTGGACGGCCGGGTCGTCGGCGCCGTCGGCCTGGTCCGCGCCGAGGAGCGCCCCGGCTGGGGCCAGCTGCGCTGGGTGGTCCTCGACCCGGCGGCCCGCGGCCGCGGCCTGGGCCGCCGGCTGCTCGACCTCGCCCTGACCGAGGCCCGCCAGCGCGACTACGAGGGCGTGCTGCTCTGGACGATCGCCGGCCTCGACGCCGCCCACCACCTGTACGCGACCGCCGGGTTCGAGCTGACCCTCTCCCAGCCCGCCCACAAGTTCGGCCTGGACACCGTGGAACAACGGATGGAACTCCGCCTCTGACCACCCGCCGCCGGCCTGCCCGCCGCCGGCCGGACCCGCGGACGCGGGCTGCTGGACAGCGGCCACGCGTTCGCCCGGCCCGAGGGAAACCCGATCCATCCGGTCCCGCACAGCTCGTCGATCGACGCCTACCTGTGCTCCAGGACCGGGCAGGTGATCGAGTCGCGTCAGGAGCCGTGGACGAGGCCTCCGGCCGTCCTCGGCCGTACCAACTCGCAACACGACCGGGTGAAGGGCACAGCCGATGGTGCCGACCTGCCGCGACACAGCTCGACGGACAATCCGGCGGCCGTCCACCTGTACTGGCGTGATCGAGTAGCAGCGCCGGCCGCGTCTGAGTACGCGTACTCAGGCGGGGACGGCTGCGGCTGTCGGAGCATGGGGCCTGCGCCCGGCAGTGGCTCCGAGGTTCCACGGGTCACTGCGGGCGGCCGAGTCCTCGTCCTCCCACCAACCCCTGCCACGGAGTCCCTTTCATGCGTACCGACCTCCTGCTGCGCTCGGCCGTGCCCGCGACCGCGGCGCTCGCCCTTCTGCTGAGTGCCTGCGGGCCGGACCAGGGCGGCGCGGACGCCCCCGTCGCCGGGCCGTCGTCGGCCGCCTCGGCGGGAGGGACGGCCGGCACGGCCGCGCCGTCCGTCACATCCGCGGCCTCCGACCCCGCTCAGCCGGGTTCGAGCCCGAGCCAGAGCGCCGTCGCGGGCGGTCGCTTCGCGGGGGCCCCGGCGGTCGGGGCGAAGGCCCAGGGCACCTACCACGACGGCGACAAGGGCGACATCTCGCTCAGCATCGCCCCGACGAGCGTGGTCAAGGGCGACATCGGTGACCTGGCCAAGTTCCTCAAGCCGGAGGACATGACCGGGAAGACGCCGTACTACGTGAACGTCACCTACACCCACACCGGCGGCAACGGGATCTTCGAGCCCTACTTCAACCGGCAGCTTCGGGTGATGGTGAGCGACACCGCCCAGGCCCGCAAGGTCGACCTGCTCAGCAGCTTCCCGAAGTGCGAGAGCGACGTCCCGAAGGGCGGCAAGGACTTCGTCAAGGGGCAGAGCGAGCACGAGTGCGCGATCTACCTGGCGCCGAGCGACAAGCCGCTGACGAACCTGCTGTGGATCGACAAGGACGGCAAGCCCCTCGCCTGGAAGGCGGGCTGACAGCAACGCGGGAGGCCGCGGCGCGCTCCGGCAGCGGATCGCCGCCGCCCGCGACTGAACGGCCCGCGTGCGGGGGACGGTTCAACTCCGCACCGCCGGGCGGCCGTTCTGGACGGATGCGCCTGGAACCGGGTGCCCGCTGGACGGTTGTCAGGTCTGGTGGGGCGGGCCGGCGGGAAGAGTACTGACAACCGGATACGGGCCCGGCCGCAACTCCCCCACGAGCGCGACCGAGCCCCGACCGGCGACCGGGCCTGGGCGTGACTCCCCCCACGGAGCAACGGCCGGGCCCGTCGACTGTTCATCCGGCGACACGCAGCGTACATGTCATCTCTACCCAGCGCTACCTCACGGTCGACCGGGGCGTCCCCACGCGGTTCCTTACCGAAGCGTGACACGGACGCCGGATCGGCCGTTCGCCGGGGCCGCGGGCGGTAGCGTCCCCGGTCATGAGGATTCTGGTCACCGGCGGCGCCGGGTTCATCGGTTCGGCCGTCGTACGGGCCCTCGCGGCGGCGGGCCACGAAGTCCGCGTCCTGGACGCGCTGCTGCCCGCCGTCCACCCCACCGGGGCGGTCCCCGCGCTGCCGGACGGCGTCGACTTCCGGCACGCGGACGTCCGGGACACGGAGGCCGTCGAGGCCGCGCTGGCCGGGGTGGACGCGGTCTGCCACCAGGCCGCCATGGTCGGGCTCGGCCTGGACCTCGACGACGCGCCCGCCTACGCGGGCTGCAACGACCTGGGCACCGCCGTCCTGCTCGCCGCCATGGCCCGGGCGGGGGTGCGCAGCCTCGTCCTCGGCGGGTCGATGGTGGTCTACGGCGAGGGCCGCTACCGCTGCCCCGAGCACGGGGAGGTCGCCCCCGGCCCCCGGCACCCCGGCGAGCTGGACGCCGGACGCTTCGAGCCGCCCTGCCCCGAGTGCGGCGCCGGGCTGCGCCCCGGCCTGGTCGCCGAGGACGCCCCGGCCGACCCGCGCAACGTGTACGCCGCCACCAAGCTCGCCCAGGAGCACCTGTCCGGCGCCTGGGCCCGCGCCTGCGGGGGCCGGCTCCTGACGCTGCGCTACCACAACGTGTACGGGCCGGGGATGCCGCGCGACACCCCGTACGCGGGGGTGGCCTCGCTGTTCCGCTCGGCGCTGGCCCGGGGCGAGGCGCCGCGGGTGTTCGAGGACGGCGGGCAGCGCCGGGACTTCGTCCACGTCCGGGACGTCGCGGCGGCCAACCTGGCCGCGCTCACGGCGGTCGGCGACCGGGCCCCGGGCAGCGTGCGGGCGTACAACACGGGCAGTGGCGAGGTCCGGACGGTCGGCGAGATGGCCGGGGCCCTGGCCGCCGCCCACGGCGGGCCGGCGCCGGTGGTGACCGGGCAGTACCGGCTCGGGGACGTCCGGCACATCACCGCGGACTCCGCGCGGCTGCGCGCGGAGCTGGGCTGGCGGGCCCGGGTGGGCTTCGCCGACGGGATGGTGGAGTTCGCGGCGGCGGCGCAGCGGGCCTGAGCGGACCCGGTCGGCTCGGCCCCCGGAGGTGCTCAGCCCCGGGCGGCCGGCAGGACGATCTCGAAGCAGCAGCCCCCGGCGACGTTGCGGACCCGGGCCTGTCCGGCGTGGGCCTCCACGATGCCCCGGACGATGGCCAGCCCGAGTCCGGCGCCGCCCTCGCCCCGCTCCCGGGCGCCGCCCGGGCCGGCCGGCGGCGGGGTGCGGGCGGCGCTGCCGCGCCAGCCCGTCTCGAACACCCGGGGCAGGTCCGGCTCCGGGATGCCGCCGCAGCCGTCGGTGACGGCGAGCACCACCTCGTCCGCCTCCCGGCGGGCGGAGACCGCGACCACGCCGTCCTCGGGGGTCGAGCGGATCGCGTTGACCAGCAGGTTGCCCAGCACCCGGGTGATCTCCCCGGAGTCCACCTCGACGGGCTCGGCGGCGACCGGCCCGCCCTCCAGCCGGACCCCGCGCTGCCGGGCCAGCGGGTGGGCCCCGGCGAGCGCCTCGTCGACGAGGTCGTACACGGACACCCGGGACACCGACAGGGCCAGCGCGCCCGCCTGGATCCGGGAGAGCTCGAAGAGGTCGTCGACCATCCCGGTGAGCCGTTCGACCTCGGTCCGCATCCGCCGCAGGTACTCCTCGGGGCGCTCGGCGACGCCGTCCTCCAGGGCCTCCGCCATGGCGCGCAGGCCCGCCAGCGGGGTGCGCAGGTCGTGCGAGATCCAGGCGATCAGCTCCCGCCGGGAGGTGTCCAGGGCCTGCGAACGCGCCCTGGACTCAGCCAGCCGGGCACTGGTGGCGGCCAACTCGGCTCCGAGCTGCGCCAGTTCCAGACCGAGTGGGCGCTCGGGCGCGGCGAACCCGCCCTCGCTGCCGACCGTCCGGGCGGCCGCGGTCAGCGCCCGGCTCCCGGCCACCACCTGGCGCCCGAGCAGCGCGGCGGTGGCCAGCGAGACCACCGCGGCCATCGCCAGCACCGTGATCACCACTCCGAGGTCGTGCCGGGACAGGAACATCGCCTGGGCCACCGCGAAGGTCCCGGAGGTGACCGCCAGCACCGTCACGGCGGCGACGCAGAACAGCGACAGCGCGAGCGAGCGGCGGCGCAGCAGCCGGACGGCCGCCCAGCCGAGCAGGCCCGCCCCGCCCGCGCCGAGTGCGGCGAACAGCGCGATCAGCAGCAGGTCCTTCACGCCGGGCCGCCCTTCCGGCCGGTCCCCGCGCCCTCGGCCGGTGCCGGGTCGTAGCGGTAGCCGACGCCCCAGACCGTGGCGACCAGCCTCGGCGCGGCCGGGTCGTCCTCGATCTTCTCGCGCACCCGGCGCACGTGGACGGTCACCGTGGAGAGGTCGCCGAAGTCCCAGCCCCACACCCGCTCCATCAGCTCCTGCCGGGAGAACACCGTGTGCGGGTGCCGGAGCAGGAACGCCAGCAGGTCGAACTCCCTTAGGGTCAGCGCCAGTTCACGTCCGCCCCGGTACGCCCGGCGGGCCTGCGGGTCTAGCGCGATGTCGCCCGAGACCAGCCGCCCACCGCCCGGCCCTTCCGCCGCGTCCGCCGCGTCCGCCGTGCCCGCCGAGCCCGCCGCGCCCGCCGCGCCCGCCCGGGAGCGGCGCAGCACCGACTGGACCCGCAGGACGAGTTCGCGCGGGCTGAACGGCTTGGTGACGTAGTCGTCCGCGCCGAGTTCGAGCCCGAGGATCCGGTCCGTCTCGTCGCCCTTGGCGGTGAGCAGCACGACCGGCAGTTCGGCGCCGTCCGGGTCGGTGCGCAGCCGGCGCAGGATCTCCAGGCCGTCGATGCCCGGCAGCATGAGGTCCAGGACCACCAGGTCCGGGCGGGGGGCGGTACGGGCCAGGGCGAGGCCCCGGGGGCCGTCGGCGGCGCGGTCGACGTGGTGGCCCGCGCGGGTCAGATAGCCGGCGACGACCTCGGCCACCGTGGGGTCGTCGTCGACCACCAGGATGCGGCCGGGCCGGGTCACCGGAGCGGTGGCGGCAGGCGCCGATGCGGTGGCGGCAGGCATCGGCCCGGCGGCGGGCGCCGGTGCGGCGGCGGGCGCCGGTGCGGCGGCGGTGGGGCTCTCGTTCACCTCGCCGAGGATACGAGCCGACGGCGGCCGACGGCGGCCACCCGGACGGCACGTCCGAGTTCCGTAAGATCCGCCGCGCGGCCGGGCGGCTCCCCGGCCGTCCCCCAGCCGCCCCCGGCCATCGCCCGGCCGTCCCCCGAACGGGGCGCACCGCCCGGACGTCGTACTTCCGTAAGGGCGCGGCTCTGCTCCGCCACCGCCCGGCGCGGTTAGCGTGACCGGCGTGACTCCTCCCCTCCCCCTCGCCCCGGTCGTCGACGTCGTACTGCCCTGTCTGGACGAGGCCGCCGCCCTGCCCTGGGTGCTCGGACGCATCCCGGCCGGCTGGCGGGCCGTCGTGGTGGACAACGGTTCGCGCGACGGCTCCGCCGAACTGGCCCGCTCGCTCGGCGCGACCGTGGTCGAGGAGCCCCGGCGCGGCTTCGGCGCCGCCTGCCACGCCGGGCTGCTCGCCGCCACCGCCGAACTGGTCTGCTTCCTGGACTGCGACGGCTCGCTCGACCCCGCCCAACTCCCCCGGGTCACCGGACCGGTGCTGGCCGGCACGGCCGACCTGGTCCTCGGGCGCCGCCGACCCGCCACCGCCGGCGCCTGGCCGGTGCACGCCCGGCTCGCCAACGCCGTGCTGGCCCGGCGGCTGCGGGCCCGCACCGGCGCCCCGCTGCACGACCTCGGCCCGATGCGGGCCGCCCGGCGCGAACGGCTGCTGGCCCTCGGGCTCGGCGACCGGCGTTCCGGCTACCCGCTGGAGATGGTGCTCGCGGCCTCGGCCGCCGGGCTGCGGATCGCCGAGACCCCGGTCGACTACCTGCCGCGCGCGGGCCGCTCCAAAGTGACCGGCACCCTGCGCGGCACCCGGCAGGCCGTCCGCGACATGCGTGCGGTGCTGGCGGCGCCGCCGCCGACCCTGCTGGTGATCGCCAAGGCGCCGATGCCCGGCCGGGTGAAGACCCGGCTCACCCCACCGTGCACTCCCGCGCAGGCCGCGGCGCTCGCCGAGGCCGCCCTGACCGACACCCTGCACGCCCTGTCCGCGATGCCCGCCGGGCGGCGGCTGCTGGTCCTGGACGGCGAGCCGGGCGGCTGGCTGCCGCCGGGCTGGGAGGTCGTCCCCCAGTGCGCCGGCGGCCTGGACCGCCGGCTGGCCGCCGCCTTCGCCCACGCCGCCCGGCTGGCCCCGGACGCCCCGGCCCTGCTGGTCGGCATGGACACCCCGCAGCTGGACCCGGCCGCACTGGCCGAGCCGCTGTCCGCCGCCCGGCGGCCGGGCCTGGACGCCTGGTACGGCCCGGCGGCCGACGGCGGGTTCTGGGCCCTGGGCCTGGCCCGGCCGACCGAGCGGCTGGCGGCCCGGCTGCTGCACGGCGTGCCGATGTCCACCCCCGGCACCGGCGCCGCCCTGCTGCACCGCCTGGCGCAGGCGGGACTGACCGTCCACCGGCTGCCCGGGCTGACCGACGTGGACACCGTCGAGGACGCCCGGCTGGTCGCCGACCAGGCCCCGCACAGCCGCTTCGCCGCCCGGCTGCGCGCCCTCGACCCCGTTCCGGAGGTGGCGGGTTGAGCCTCGCCGCGCCCTGGGTGGACGACCCCTTCGCCGAGGCCGTCCGCACCGGCTTCGGCCCGCTCTGGCTGCGCCGCGAGGACGGCCGGCGGCTGCACCTGGACATCGAGCGCTGGTGCGCCCCGGCGGCCGGCGCCGACCACAGCCTGCTGCGGCGCTGCGCCCGGCTCGCAGCGCCCGTCCTGGACCTCGGCTGCGGCCCCGGCCGCCTGGTCGCGGAGCTGCTCGCCCTCGGGGTGCCCGCGCTCGGCGTGGACGTGACCAGGGCGGCGGTGGCCCGCACGGTGGGCCTCGGCGGCGCCGCGCTCTGCCGCTCGGTGTTCGACCGGCTGCCCGCCGAGGGCCGCTGGGGCGCCGCCCTGCTCGCCGACGGCAATCTGGGCATCGGCGGCGACCCGGACGCACTGCTCCGCCGGAGCGCCGAACTCCTCGCCCCGGACGGGCTGTTGCTGGTGGAGGTGGAACCGGAGGAGGTGGACGAGCGGGCCGTCGTCCGGGTGGAGGGACCGGACGGGCGGCTCGGCCCGGCCTTCCCCTGGGCCCGGCTCGGCACGGCCGCCGCCCTGCGGCGTTCCCGCGCCGCGGGCCTGGCGGAGGCGGAGCGCTGGACCTCGCACGGCCGCCGCTTCCTCGCCCTGCGCAAGGGCTGAGCCGCCCCCGGAGCCCCCGGGCGACCGACCGACCGACCGGCCGACCGACCTGCGAGCCCGTCCGGACCATGCGTCACACTGGTGCGCACCGTCCGGCGTCCCGGGCGGCCGGGCACAGGAGGGGGCAGCGGTGGGCAGCGACATCGTCGGGGAGTTGGCGGCGGCACTCGGGTGCGACGACCCGGCGGTGGTACGGATCGACCGCGACCACCACCGGCTCACCGTCCCGGTCGGACCGTCCGGGGACCGGTTCACCGTCGACGTCCTCGGCGACCCGCGCACCGCGGACCGGGTGGCCCACCTGCTGCCGGGCGGCGGTCTCAACGTCGCCGCCAACTACTGCACCGCCCAGGGCCGCAGCCTCGCCCGCTTCCTCGCCGACCACGGCTGCCTGGTGCTCGGCACCACCCCGCGCGAGGACGCGCTCACCCCCGAGCGGATCGGCCCCCGGTGCGCCGACTGGGGCCTGGACGGGCAGCTGGCCGACCTCGAACGGGTCGTCACCGCCGCCTGCTCCGTCACCGGCCTGCCGTACGAGCTGCTCGGCCACTCGGCCGGGGCCGCGCTCGCCCTGACCGCCGCCGCCCGGCTCGGCGGCGAGGGCCCGCGGCGGGTGCTGGTGCTCGACACCACCGGCCCGTACGACCGGGAGCGGGAGCCGGAACTGCTGGCCCGCGCCGAGGAGTTGCACGAGCTGCTCGAACAGCGGCTGACGGCGGGCGAGTGGACCGTCGACCCCGGACTCAAGGGCCTGTTCGCCCGTGCGAGCACCGCCCCGGACGCCCCGAGCGGGCTGCCCCGGCCGGTGGACGGCGCGGCACCGTTCAGCAACCTCGGGCTGCTGCACTACGCGCTCACCCGCACCCGGGACCTGCCCGGCCCGACCAACTGGATCCACCACCGCGGCCACAGCACCGGCAGCTACGCCTTCGGCGCGGCCCCCGCCGACGACCGCTTCGCCCTGGCCCACTCCCCGCTCCCGGTCTGGCAAGAGGCGGTCGCCCGGCTCGGCAGCGGCCTCCAGCCGACCGCGCTGCTGCGCGACCTGGCGGCGCTCTGGTCCGACCGGGCCGAACCCGAGCTGCTCGACTGGGCCGCGATCCGGGCCGAAGTGGTCTGGCTGAACGCCGAGTTCGGCCGCGGCGACCACGACCTCGGCGCCCGCCTGATCGACCGGGGCGGGGCCAAGGTCGACTACCGGGTGGTCCCGGACTACGGCCACGGCGACATGGTCTGGTCCGCCACGGCCGAACGCGACGTCTGGGGGCTGCTGCTGCCCCTGCCCCGACCGGGGCGGCGCCCGGGACACCGGTGAGCACCGCAGGGGCGGACCAAGTCGGATCGGGTGAGCGGCCGTAGGGCCGGGACGGGGTGCGGGGTGGCAGGGCGTTCGGGCCGGACGGTCATGGTGCTGGGCGGCGGGGTGGCGGGCCTGACGGCGGCCATGGAGCTGGCGGAGCGCGGCTTCGAGGTCACCGTGGTGGAGCCCTCCGGGTGGGGTGGGAAGGCGCGGAGCGCCTCGGTCCCCGGGACGGGCCGCGGCGGCCGGCTCGACCTGCCCAGCGAACACGGGTTCCGGTTCTTCCCCGGCTTCTACCGGAGTCTGCCGGACACGATGCGGCGGATCCCGCTCCAGGGCTCGCCCTCGGGCGTCGAGGGCAACCTCCGGGAGGCTCCGGAGATGCTGTCCGCCCGGTCGGGACGGGTCGGGGAGACGGTCGCCGACGTCTCCCTGTCCGCCGGCCCGCGGACCCCGCTGCAGATCCTGCGGGCCCGGGGCATGAAACTGGGCGCCGAGGGCGAACTGAACGAGGAACTGCTCTACTTCGCCAACCGGATGCTGGTCTACATGACCAGCAGCGCGCAGCGGCGGCTGGGGCAGTGGGAGCAGACGTCCTGGTGGGACTTCACCGCCGCCAACGGCGCCTCCGAGGAGTACCGGAAGGTGTGCGTCGTGGGGGCGACCCGCACGGTGGTGGCGGCGAGGGCGGAGGAGTGCAGCGCCCACACCGTCGGCGGGTTCCTGGAGGCCTTCGGCTACGGCTTCCTCGGCCGGGGCGGGGCCCAGGCCGCCGACCGGGTCCTGAACGGCCCGACCAGCACCGCCTGGATCGACCCGTGGGTCCGGCACCTGGCGCGGCTGGGGGTGCGGCTGGAACTCGGCTGGCGGGTGGAGGGCCTGACGGTACGGGGCCGCACCGTGGCGGGCGCGGTGCTGCGCGGTCCGGGAGGGCGGCGCCGGGAGGCGGAAGCCGACTGGTACGTGTGCGCGCTCCCCGTCGACCGGATCGGGGCGCTGCTGGCACGCGGCCTGGCCGAGGCCGACCCGGAGCTGAAACGGACGGCGGACCTGCGTACCGACTGGATGGTCGGCCTGCAGTTCTACCTCACCGAACCCACCCCGATCACCCGTGGGCACGTCATCTACCAGGACTCCCCGTGGGCCCTGACCTCCATCAGCCAGGCGCAGTTCTGGGACACCGACTTCGCCGCGACCTACGGCGACGGGACGGTGGCCGACTGCTTGTCGGTGGACATCTCCTCCTGGGACACCCCCGGCATCCTCCACGGCAAACCGGCCCGTGAGTGCACCCGGGCCGAGGTCGCCGCCGAGGTCTGGGCCCAGCTCGCCGACGCCCTGAACGACGGCCGTCGGCGGACCCTCCACGACGGCCTGCTCCACTCCTGGTACCTGGACCCGGCCGTCAAGAACCTCGACGGCCCCGGGCCCGCCACCAACGACGAGGCCCTGCTGATCAACACCACCGGTTCCTGGGCGCTGCGCCCGCAGGCGCGGACGGCCGCGGTGAACCTGTTCATGGCCGGGGACTTCGTCCGCTGCCCGGTGAACCTGGCCACCATGGAGGGTGCGAACCAGAGCGGCCGCTCGGCGGCGAACGCGCTGCTGGAGGCCGCCGGGCACGACGCCGAACCGGCCGAGGTGCACGCCCTGTACGAGCCGTCGGAGCTGCGCCGCCTGAAGGAGGTGGACGCCGCGCTCTTCCGGCAGGGCCGCCGGCACATCCTCGACACCCCGCCGCCCTGGTCCGCCCCCACGGCCCCCGACGCCCCCACCGCCCCCACCGCCCCCGACGGGCCGGACGCCCGCCTCAGTGGGACCGGTTGACGATCAGTCCGCACAACGCGTCGAGGTCCTCGACGGCCTCGGGCACCGCACCGGAGCGCTCCGCGAGGCTCCGCAGGCGGTCCCGGGCCGCGTCCGCGTACCCGGCCGCGCGCTCCTGCGTCCACCGGCGGCCGCCCGCCTCCTCCACCAGGCCGGCCAGCTCAGCCTCCCCGGACCGGTCGGGACCGCCCGGGGCGGTGTAGCGGCGGGCCAGCTCCTCGCCCGCCGCGGTGCCCGAGGCCATCGCGGCCACCACCGGCACCGAGAGCTTGCGCGCCCGCAGGTCCGCGAAGACCGGCTTGCCGGTGCGTGCCTCGTCGCCCCAGGTCCCCAGCAGGTCGTCCACCAGCTGGAACGCCATGCCCAGGTCGTGTCCGAACGCGGCCAGCAGCTCGACCTGTTCCGGTCCCCCGCCGCCGTGGAGGGCGCCCAGCCGACAGGCGCAGGAGATCAACGACGCCGTCTTGCCCGACACCATCTCCAGGCACTCGGACAGTCCGATGCGCGGCTCCGCCTCGAACAGCACGTCCAGTCCCTCACCCACCGCGAGCTGGATGAGGGTGTCCAGCAAGGCCTTCGACGCCGCCTCCGCCACCGCCTCGCCGCCGGCCTGCGCACCGCCGGCCGCCTCGGCACCGGGGCCCCCGAGCACCTCGAAGGCCAGCAGCAGCAGCGCGTCGGCCGACCGGGTCGCGGCGGCGGGCCCGAACACCTCCCACGCGGCCGCCCGGTGGCGACGGACCGCGTCGCCGTCCAGCACGTCGTCGTAGAGCAGCGACAGGTTGTGCACCAGTTCCACCACCACGGCGGCGGGAACCGCCCGCTGCGGATCCCCGCCCACCGCCCGGGCGCAGCTCAGGGCCAGGGCCGCCCGCACCTTCTTGCCCCCCTGCCGCGGATCCGCGGCGCCGGGTCCGGCACCGGCGCCGGACCAGCCGAACTGGTGGGCCGCCACCTGTCCGACCGTTCCCGTCAACTGCCCGGCCCAGTACCGCAACTGCGCGTCACAGGCGGCAGCCGCGCCCGCCAGGACCGACTCGGCCCGCGCACCGTCCGACCACACCTGCCTGCTCCCCCACCCGACCGGGCCGCCCGCCACCCCCGGCGCCACGGCATCCGGGCGAGCCTACGGGATCCCCGGGGCACCTACCGGGACGGCGGTGGGACGGCTACTCCTGCCGTTCCCCGGCAGCCGTCCGCACCGGCTCCGGGCGGGTGGGCCGCCACTGCGGGTGTTCGCGCTCGGCCCAGGCGCGCTCGACCAGGCCGGTGCGCATCCCGAGGCGTGACTCGCGGTCCCGCCAGGCCATCCGGACGTGCCCGGCGATCACCACGGCGATGGCGGCGGCCAGCCAGTCGTGCACGAAGGTCGCGCCGGTGCGCCAGGCCGGCGGGGCGAGGTGGGTGAGCCACATCAGCAGGCCGGTGCCGAGGATCACCAGCATCGAGCCGAGCGTCCACTGGGCGTACAGCTTCTGCCCGGCGTTGAACTTGCCGGCCGGGCGCCTCCCGGCCCGGGCCCGGGCGGCGCGCAGCCACTGGCGGTCCGCCGGGGTGAAGCGGCTCAGCCGGGAGAAGTCGGCGCGCAGCGCCCGGGAGGCGAGCCCGAGCAGCAGCGGCACCGGCAGGGCCAGGCCGCACCAGACGTGCACGGTGACCACCAGCGGCCGGTTGCCGACCAGGACGGCCAGCGGCCCGAGGTAGAGGCAGGCGGCCGTGGCCAGGCAGACGCCCATCAGCGCGGCGGTGGTGCGGTGCACCCAGCGCTCGGCCCGGGTGAAGCGCAGGACCAGTTCAGCTCGTCGGTGCATCGTCCCGCCCGTTCGACCGGCCGACCCAGGCGTCGACGTCGTATCCGTTGCCCTCCCAGTACCCCGGCTGGACGGAGTCCGTGACGGTGATCCCGGAGAGCCATTTCGCGGACTTGTAGAAGTACATCGGCGCGACGTAGAGCCGCACCGGCCCGCCGTGGTCGTGGCTGATCGGCTTGTCCTCCAGGCGCAGCGCGACCAGCACGTCGTCGCGCCGGGCCTGTTCGAGGGTGAGGCTCTCGCTGTACGCGCCGTCGAAGCAGTCGAAGCGCACCGCCTTCGCGCCCGGCCGTACCCCGGCGGCGTCCAGCAGGTGGGCCAGCGGCACCCCTTCGAACGGGGTGTCCGGCACCCGCCAGCCGGTGACGCACTGGACGTCCTTGACCAGCCGCCGCTGCGGCATGGCCTGGAGGTCGGCGAGCCGGTGGGTGGCGGGGCGCTCGACCAGGCCGCCCACGGTGAGGGTGTAGTCGGCGGCGGTCCGCTCGGGGACGGAGGTCACCACCGAGTAGTAGCGGAAGCCGTTGTTGCCGGGCAGCAGCCCGGACAGGCCGCTCGGGTCGCGTTCCGCCAGCCCGGACTCCACCCGCTGGAGGAACGGCCCGGCGGCCACGCCGAGCGCGCCGAGGCCGAGCAGCCCGAGCACCACCCGGCGCCCGACCGGGGTGCCCCGGCCCTCTTCGTCTGTACTGTCCACCCGACGATTCGACCAGGTCGGGGCGGTCCGGGGCCAGTGGCGGGGGCGTCCCGTCAGACTTTCGTCATCTCCGGCCCGCCCCCGCGCACCAGCCGGAGCGACAGGGCCCCGGCCAGGGCGCGCAGCGCCGGGACGGCCAGCACGCAGGCCAGCGCGGCGCCGTAGGCGGTGCGTTGGGCGTCCTCGCCGCCCACCAGGTAGAGCACCTGCCCGGCGGCCGGGACGGCCAGCCACTCCCACCGCCCGTCCAGCCCGACCAGGGCCACCACCAGCAGCCCGTACCAGGGGTAGCTGGGCGCGACCAGCAGCAGGGCCGTCCCGGTGACCAGCAGCGCGCCGCGCCAGGGGCGGGCCGGGTCGCCCCGGCGCAGCACCCACAGCACCACCGCGGCCAGCACCAGGGCGGCCGCCCACGGCGCCCAGCGGTCCGGCAGCAGCGCCCGCACCAGGCCGAAGCGCTCCAGGTGGCCCTGCTCGTAGCCCTCCTCCCGGAGGTAGCCGGGCAGGTAGCCCAGGACGCCGAGGCCGGAGGCCGCGACGTACGGGAGGTAGACCGCGGCGAAGGTGCCGAGGGCCGCGGCGGTCAGGACGAGGTCGCGCTTGGCGGGCCGCCGGGCGAGCAGGCCCGAGAACGCCCCGGGCAGGGCGAGTGCGGGCAGCAGTTTGGTCGCCACCGCCGCTCCGAGCAGGGCGCCGGCGGGCCCGGCCCGGTGGCGGGCCGCGCAGCCGAGCCCGGCCACCATGAGCAGCGCGCCGAGGGTGTCGACGTGGGCGTCGTTGACGGCCCACACCGTCACGCCCGGGCACCAGCCCCAGAGCGCGGCCCGCCGGCCGCGCCGGGCCAGCAGGGCGGTGGTGGCGACCGCCAGCAGGGCGCCGCCGACCTGCACGCCGCGCACCCCGCCGCCGAAGGGGTGCTCGGCGAGGAACCAGGCCTCGGCGACCGGCGGGTAGATGGTGTGCACGGCGGGCCGGTTGATCCGGGTGCAGTCCCCGGCGGCGGTCCGGTGCTCGTCCCAGGCCGTGCAGCCGTCCCCGGCGGGGAACAGGCCGGGGTCGCGCAGCCGGAGCAGCGCCGGGTCGTCCGGGGCGTGGGCGTACGGGGAGGTCCCGGCGGCCTGGACCCGCCCGTCCCACACGTAGCGGTAGGCGTCGTCGCTGGTGCGCGGCGGCGCGAGCAGCCCCACGGCGGCGACCAGGACGCTCCCGGCCAGCACGATCGGTGCCACCCGGCGCTCCTCCACCCGCCGCAGCAGGAGCAGGGCGAGGGCGAAGAGGGCGGCGTCCAGGGCGTACCAGTCGTACAGCGGCGCCCGGTCGGCGAGCGTGCCGCCGCCGGTCACGGTCCCCGCGAGGGCGGCGACCAGGGCGGCGAGGGCGGCGGCGCAGGGCAGGGTCCGGGTGAGCACCGGGCGGTCAGTCACCGGGAACACCGGGCAGGCCGGTGGTCAGACCGTCCAGGGCGTGCGGGCAGGGGCATTCCCGGTCGGCGGGCAGGGCCTCCAGGGCCTTGAACAGGACGGTGCGCAGCCGGTCGACGTTCCCGGCGAAGACCTCCAGCACCTCCGCGTGGGTGACGCCCTCGCCGTTCCCCACTCCCGCGTCGTGGTCGGTGACCAGCGCCAACGAGCTGTAGCAGAGCCCGAGTTCACGGGCCAGTACGGCCTCGGGGTGCCCGGTCATCCCGACCACCGACCAGCCGTTGGCCGCGAACCAGCGCGACTCCGCCCGAGTGGAGAACCGCGGCCCCTCGATCACCACCAGCGTCCCGCCGTCCACCGGCTCCCAGGCCACCGAACGCGCCGCCCCCAGCACCGCGGCCCGCCCCGCCGGACAGTACGGATCGGCCATCGACACGTGCACCACCCCCGGCACCGATCCGTCCGGCAGCGGCAGCCCGTCGTAGTAGGTCTGCACCCGCCCCGAGGTCCGGTCCACGAACTGGTCCGGCACCACCAGCGCCCCCGGGCCGAACTCCGCCCGCAACCCGCCCACCGCACACGGCCCCAGCACCTGCCGCACCCCCAGCGAGCGCAGCGCCCACAGGTTCGCCCGGTAGTTGATCCGATGCGGCGGCACCCCGTGGCCCCGCCCGTGCCGGGGCAGGAACGCCACCCGGCGCCCGGCCACCTCCCCCACGAACACCGCGTCGCTGGGCGGACCGTACGGCGTCTCCACCCGCACCTCCGCCACTTCGTCCAGCAGCGCGTACAGCCCCGAACCGCCGATCACGCCCAGCTCGGCCCGGGAACTCTCCTGATGTACCGTCACGTTGGTCAACCTCTCCTCGGGGGTCCGGTCCCGACCACTGTAGGAACGGATCGGGGCGGACCGGGCGAAGCACGTCCTTACGGTTCCCGAACGTCGCGGGCGCCCCGTCGCCGGGCGCGGCGCAGCGTGACGGCGAGGGCGAGGGCGGAGGCCCCGAACAGGGCGGCGGTGACGGCGAGCCAGCGGCCGAGGTAGACGCCCTCCGAGAGCCCGGTGGCGCCCGGGTAGGGCGCGGAGAGGTCGAGGATCAGCGGGAACCAGACGAGCAGTAGCAGACCGGAGAGGAACGCCGGGACTCTCAGAAAGTTGATCCAGCCGACGGTCGGCGTCGGCGCGGCGCGGTGGCGCAGCACGGACCGGGCCGAGAGGTCGGCGAGCGAGTACAGCGGGAGCAGGATCAGGTCGTGGGCGACGGCGGCGCCGACGAACCAGACCGCCACCGCGAGCGGCCGGACCGTCACCAGCCGCTCGACGGCGTAGCCGGTCAGGGCGAGGGAGGCGAGCAGCGCCAGCAGGTGCAGCGGTCCGGCGCCGTACCAGCGGGTGAAGGCCGCCCGGCGGCTCCTCGGCCCGGTCATGCCCGCCCCGTCCGGAAGGTCAGGCGGCCGACCCATTTGGTGTTGTTCACACCGGGGTTGGCCGGGACGATGATCCGCGCGGGGTAGCCGTGGTCGAGCGAGAGCTCGGCGCCGTTGACGCGCAGGGCGAGCAGCGAGCGGGGGTCGCGGATCTGGTTGCCCCGCAGCACCACGGAGGTGTACGGGCCGGGCGGCTGGACCGACTCCACCAGGACGTTCGCGGCGTCGGGCAGTCCGGCCAGGGCGGCGAGGTCGGCGAGCGGCAGTCCGCTCCACTGCTGGTCCTCGGTGGACCAGCCCTCCACGCAGGCGATCGGCAGCCGGGCCGAGCGCTGCGGCAGGGCGAGCAGCTGCTCCCGGGTGAACACCCGGACGGGCCCGCTGCCGTGGAGCTCCAGCCGCCAGTCCGGCCCGACCAGCGCGGCCGTGACGCCGACGGCGGCCGCGGTCTTGTTGACCTGGAACCCGTTCGGCCCCGAGTCCCGGTCCCGGTTGTGCGGCGCCAGCAGGGCGGTGCCCCGCAACCGGCCGCCGATGCTCTGCCCCGCGGTCACCACCAGCAGCGCCAGGGAGCCGGACCCGACCAGCGCGAGCGCCCCTCGGCGGGCGATCGTCGGCGGGGCGGGCTCGGGCGCCACCAGCCCGTCGGCGTCCGGGGGTTCGGGCCGGGTGCCGGTCCGGCCGGTGCGCAGCTCGACCAGCAGCGAGCGGGACCGCAGGGCGCGGACCATCCGGCCCAGCCGGAGCGCGACGTGGACGGTGAACGCGGCGATGAACACCCACGCGCCGTAGAAGTGCAGGGTGTAGAAGGACCCCGGGAAGACGTAGTGGAGCTGGATGTTGAGGATGCCGGTGGCGAACTCGAAGACGGCGCCGCCGACCAGCATCAGCAGCGACAGCCGCTCCAGCGCGTGGGCCGCGCCGCGCACCGGCGGCCACTCGAACAGCTTGGGGATCACCGACCACAACTTGGCCAGCAGGACCGGCACCAGGACCACGCCGAGGGTCACGTGCACGCCCTGGGTGAGCCGGTACAGCCAGGACGGGCTGGTGGGCCAGTCGAACAGGTAGAAGCCGAGCACGCCCTTGTCCGGCGTCTGGTCGTTGAGCGGGTCGAGGTCGGGGTTGTAGGCGGCGTACGAGAGGGCTCCGGTCACGAAGAGCACCGGGATCCCGAGCAGCAGCACCAGCCCGAACACCGAGGTCAGCCACGGCCCGCGGATCGGGCTGCGCCAGAACCGGGGCCGGAACGGTCCGGGCGGCGCGGGCAGGCGGTCGAGCCGCCCGGCGAGTGCCGCCGCCGCGCCGGACAGCCGGGCGGTGACCGCGGCGCCGCCGCGTCCGACGGCCCGGGCGAGGGCGCCCAGCGCGGCGGCGGGCCGTCGGGGGCGCTTCCCCGGCGGTTCGTCACCGTTGCGCGCCGTGTCCACCGACCACCTCCAGTCCCCCGGGGAGTCAGCGGGGCGCCGCTCGTCGGCCGCCTGCCACCGGGAAGGGAACGGGCGTGCGCCGACGGTCCGTTCGGCCGACGACGACCGGTCGGCCGCAGCCCGCCGGACAGCCAACCACCCGGACGGAGCGCTCCCGGTGAAGCCGCCCGGGACCGACCGGGCTATCACCCGGACGGCCCTGGCCCGGTTCACAGCTGCTCGGGCCCGGACCCCTCTCCCGCCACCCCTTCCGGGTATGTCATCATCGGAAGACATCAACTGATGACATCGGCTGGTGACATCCCTCGGCCGGCCGTGCCCCGGGGTGCCCGGGGCGGCGCACCGCCCCCGGTCCGAACGCTCGATCTATGACAAGGGAGGGCGCGTCCATGGAGACCCCGACGGGCCTGTCGACGCGACGTGAGCGGGCCCTGGTGCCCGTCCTGGTGTTCCTCAGCGCCGTGGTGGCGGTGATCAGCAGCCTCGGCGCCCCGATGATCCCGACCATCGCCGCCGTCGACCACGTCTCGCTCGCCGAGGCCCAGTGGTCGCTGACCATCACCATGCTGGTCGGCGCGATCGCCACCCCGGTGCTCGGCCGCCTCGGCGACGGGCCCGACCGCCGTACCGTCACCCTGGCGGCCGCCGCCGTGGTCGTGCTCGGCAGCGTGCTGGCCGCGCTGCCGCTGGGTTTCTGGTGGCTGATCGCCGGCCGCGCGCTCCAGGGCGTAGGCGTCGGCCTCACCCCGCTGGCCATCGCCACCGCCCGGGACGCCCTGCCCGCCGCGGCCTCCCGCTCGGCGGTCGCGCTGCTGTCCATCACCACCGTGGCGGGCGTCGGCCTGGGCTACCCGATCACCGGGCTGATCGCCCAGTCCTTCGGCATCCACGCGGGCTTCTGGTTCGGCGCCGTGATCAGCGGCCTCGCCCTGCTGCTCGCCGTCCTGGTGCTGCCCGCGGCGAAGCACCGCGAACGACGGCCGCTCGACGTGCCCGGCACCGTCCTGCTCAGCCTCGCCCTGGTCGGACTGCTGCTGGTGCTCAGCGAGGGCGAGAGCTGGGGCTGGGCCTCCGGCCGGCTGTGGACGGTGGCCGCGCTGTCGGTGCTGCTGCTCGCCGCCTGGGTCCGGCACGAGCTGCGCACCGCCCACCCGCTGGTCGACCTGCGCAGCCTGCGCAACCCCGTGGTGCTGAGCGCCGACGTGGCCGGCCTGGTCGCGGGCGTCGGGATGTACCTGCTGATCTCCCTGGTGATCCGCTACGTCCAGACCCCGACCGGCACCGGCTACGGCCTGGGCGCCTCCGTCGTGGTGGCCGGGCTGGTCCTGCTGCCCTTCTCCGCGTTCAGCCTGCTGTCCAGCAAGATGGTGCCCGTCCTCACCCGGCGCACCTCCTCCGCCCTCGTCCTGCCGATCGGCTGCGCCGTCTCGCTCGTCTCGATGCTGGCCTTCCTCTTCGCCCGCGACCACCTGTGGGAGCACCTGGTGGTGATGGGGATCGCCGGGCTCGGGGTGGGCTGCACCTTCGCCGTGATGCCGGGTCTGATCGTCGCCGCCGTGCCCGCCCAGGAGGTCGGCAGCGCGGTCAGCTTCAACCAACTGCTGCGCACCATCGGGTACTCCACCGGCAGCGCCCTGTGCGGCGCCGTGCTCCAGGCCCACACCGCGCCCGGGCAGCTGCTGCCCGCCGACAGCGGCTACCGGGACGCCGCGCTGATCGGCTGCGCGGTCTGGGTGGTGATCGGTCTGACTACGATCATCCTGCCGCGGGTCAGTGCCGCGGCCGCCGCCCGGAACGGGGTGCGAGTGGACGAGGAGCTGATGGTGGAAGAGAGCATCGCCGACGCCGTGGCCGGCGAGGGCGAGGTACCCGTGCTGCGGGCGGGGACCGAACGGTGACCGCGCCGTCCGACGGGCCCGCGCCCCCGCGCCGCCGGGACGCCGCCCGCAGCCGCGAACTGCTGATCCAGGCGGCCCTGGAGCTCTTCGCCGAACGCGGCTACGAACGCACCACCACCCGGGAGATCGGCGAACGGGCCGGTGTCGACCCGGCGTTGATCGCCCGCTACTTCGGCGGCAAGACCCAGCTCTACCTGGCCACCGTCCAGCTCGAACTCGGCAACGAGCCCCCGGCCGACCTGCTGGAGGAGGAACGGCTGCGCACCCTGCTGGTGCGGCTCACCCAGCGCGGCCCCGGCCCGTCCTTCCAGGCCGCGGTGCAGCCCGGCGACAACACCGAGGTGCAGCAGGCCTCCCGCGCCTACCTGTACGGGCGGATGGTGGACCCGCTGCACGAGCGCTTCACCGCCGAGGGGGTGGACCGGCCGCAACTGCGGGCCGAGCTCGCCGCGGCCGCCTTCGCCGGCATCGTGCTGGCCCGCTCCAGCGGGGCGTTCAGCGAACTCGCGGCGGCCGACCCGGAGGAGCTGCTGCCGCTCCTGCGCGACCTGCTGGCCGCCAGCCGCCCGAGCTGACCCCGCCCCCGCGGGGACCCCCTGCGGGGCCGCTCGGAACGGCCGGCGCCGCCGAGCGGCCGGACCGGGCTCAGCGCCTCCAGGGGCGGGCGAACTCGTGCAGCGCGGCCTCCACCGCCGGGGCCAGCGCGTGGTCGTTCACCGGAGTGCCCGCCGGGTGGAGGAAGTGGTCCACGCCGTCCAGGGTGCGCAGGCCCGGGCCGGTGGTGTGCGCCCGGCCCAGGGCGCCGAGCAGCGGCGGCACGGTCGCGCAGGGCACGTTGGTGTCGGCGGTGCCGCAGGTGACGGTCACCCTGGTTCCGGGGCGCACCGCCCGGGCGGCGTCCGGCGGGTAGACCGCGTCGTCGCTGCGGACGAAGCGGGCGTTGTTCGGGCCGAACAGCGCGTTCAGCAGCCCGGCCAGCGGCGGCAGCAGGGCACCGGTGTCGGTGGGCCGGCCCGCCCGGAAGTCGGCGACGGCGGCGGCCACCCCCGCCTTGTTCGCTCGCGCCACCTCCTCGGTGAGCTGTCCGGCCGCGACCGCCTGGTCGAGCTGGTCGCCGAGCTGGGCGGTCAGCAGGTCCAGCAGCCGCTCGTCCTGCGGGGCCAGCAGTGCCAGGCCGGCCGGCGCGGGCCGGACCGTACGGGCGACCAGCAGCGCCTGGAGCCCGCCTTCGCTGTGGCCGACCACCATGAGCGCGCGCCGGTCGGCCTCCGGCTGGTCCCGCAGGGTGGTGTAGGCCGCGGCCGCCTGGCGGGTGAAGGCGGGCAGGTCGAGCCGGCCGGGGTCGCCCTGGTAGCCGCCGGCGCCGGTGCGACCGGTGAAGTACTTGTCGAAGCGCAGGGTCATCACCCCGTCCGTGCCCAGGGTGCCGGCGACGGCGGCCAGGGTGCCCGGGGTGAGCGCGGGCGGCTCGTCGCCGTTGCGGTCGGTCGGGCCGCTGCCGGGCAGCAGCAGCGCGGCGGGCAGCCGCCGCCCGGCCCGGTGGGCGGGGACGTGCAGGGTGCCGTAGGCCGTGGTGCCGTCCGCGGTGAAGGTGACCTCGCGGTCGGCGGCGGGGACGAGCCCTCCCGGCTCCCCCGGCCCGGCCGCGCTCGCGGCGGGCGCGCCCAGACCCGTCGCGGTGACCGCGGCGAGCAGGGCGGCGGTCGCCAAGGTGCGCCAACGCATGCTTTCCCCCTGAAAGTTGAGATGCGGGCTTGCGCCGCTCAGGCTACGACCGGGCCGGCAGCGGGCCGCGGTCGGGGGTCCGGCGGACCCGGGCCTTCGGGGGTCTTGACCTCAAGGGCGCTCCAGCTCCTACGGTGATTCGCATGATCTTCACCACGACGGAGCGCGCGTACCTCTCCACCCAGCTGCTGGCCCGCCTGGCCACCATCGGCCCGGACGGCAGCCCGCAGGTCCGCCCGGTGGGCTTCCGGCTCAACGAGGACGGCACCATCGACATCGGCGGGCCCGGGATGGCCCGCAGCCGGAAGTACCGCAACGCCCAGGCGCGTCCCGAGGTGTCCGTGCTGGTGGACGACATGGCTCCGGCCGACCACCCGGTCACCGCCGGCTGGGGGCGCGGCATCGAGATCAGGGGCCGGGCGGAGGTACTGGCCGTGGACGTGCCACCGGTGGCGCCCGACCGGTTCAGCAAGGACATCGTCCGGGTGCACCCCCGTCGGATCATCACCTGGAACCTGGAGGCGCTCGGCAGCGCCGCCCGCGACGTCGGGTGACCGGGCGGGCCCGGCGGCACCGTCGTCGGGGGCGGAGTGCCGGGGTCAGAGCCGGAACATCGCGGTGTACGGCTGGGTGATGCGCTCCTGGCGCGATCCGAAGTCGACGAGCACCGCGATGTCTCCGTCACCCTCGACGGCGATGACCCGGCCGAGGCCGAACCCGTCGTGGGTGACCCGGTCCCCGACGGCGAAGTGCTTGCGCGGCGCCTCGGTCCGGGGCTTGAAGGGGCTGGTGGGCAGGGGGCGGCGACCTGCTGAAAAATTCGTCATTTGTCATTCAGTATGCGCCGCGACAGCACGGGTTCGGGCCCATTTCGACGTCACGATTTCGACGTCGTCCCGAAAAGTACCGCCATCGGGGGCAGCAGCCTGCTACAGTCGACTTAGTTGCAGTAGTGGTTCCCATGAACTTTGTGTGCGCCTGCTGATCTTGCAGGCGCATTTTTCGTTCCCCGGCTCTTCCCCGGTGGGCACTTCATGCGGTGACTCGAAGCACGCACCGTGCGTGCTCTCGGACAGTCCCTTGAAGGAGACTTTTAATGGCTAATGGCACTGTGAAGTGGTTCAACTCGGAGAAGGGCTTCGGCTTCATCGAGCAGGAGGGTGGCGGCCCGGACGTCTTCGCCCACTACTCGAACATCAACGCCAATGGCTTCCGTGAGCTGCTTGAGGGCCAGAAGGTCGAGTTCGACGTGACGCAGGGCCAGAAGGGCCCGCAGGCCGAGAACATTCGCCCGCTGTAGTTCACCCGCCACGGCACTCGCCTGGTGGTGAGGGGCCCGCACCGCGCACATGCCCGGGGCGGGCCCCTCGGCGTTCCCCGCCGCGAACGCCCACGGTTCGAGGTTCTGCGCGCCCGCCCCTCCGCGGTGCGGGCCGACTGCGGTGACGTACCCCGCACGGTCCGACCGTCCACGCTCCGCCCGTCACACTTCCGGCCCGTTCCCTGCGGTCTCCCCTGCGCCCCGCGCCACCGGAGCCTTCCTCGTGACGTGCCGCCCTGAGGAAGGTTCCCGCATGACCCGCTCCGGTCGCTCCTCCTACCGAGACGCAGACGTCCGCCCCACCACCGCTTCCCGCTCCGCCGGCCGGCCCTTCCGGGGCCGCCGCCCCGTCGGCCGGAACACCCCCCAAAGCCCCGCCGGACAGGGCGAGTTCGCACTTCCGGAGAGCTCCACCCCGGCGCTGCCGGCGGTCGAGTCCTTCACCGAGCTGGACCTGCCCCAGCCGCTGCTGTCGACGCTGACCCGCCAGGGCGTCACCACGCCGTTCCCGATCCAGGGCGCGACGCTGCCCAACTCGCTGGCCGGCCGCGACGTCCTCGGCCGGGGCCGTACCGGCTCCGGCAAGACCCTCGCGTACGGCCTCGCCGCGCTCGCCCGCACCGCCGGGCGCCGGGCCGAGCCGGGCTGTCCGCTGGTCCTGGTGCTGGTCCCCACCCGCGAGCTCGCCCAGCAGGTCACCGAGGCCCTCACCCCGTACGCCCGCGCCCTGCGGCTGCGGACGGCGACCGTGGTCGGCGGGACCTCGCTCAGCCGCCAGGCCTGGATGCTGAACCGGGGGGCGGAGATCGTGGTGGCCACCCCCGGCCGGCTCAAGGACCTCGTCCTGCGCGGCGAGTGCCGACTGGACCAGGTCGGCATCACGGTGCTCGACGAGGCCGACCAGATGGCCGACATGGGCTTCCTGCCGCAGGTCACCGAGATCCTCGACCAGATCGACCGGGGCGGCCAGACGATGCTGTTCTCCGCGACCCTGGACCGCGGGGTCGACGGCCTGGTGCGACGCTTCCTGACGGACCCGGTCACCCACTCGGTCGACCCGGCCGCGGGGGCGGTCGGCACGATGGAGCACCACGTGCTGCACGTGCAGAACTACGACAAGGGCGCCACGATCGCCCACATCGCCTCCCGCGACGGCCGGGTGATCATGTTCACCGAGACCAAGCACGGCGCGGACCGGCTGGTGGAGGAGCTGCTGGCGACCGGGGTGCGGGCCGCGGCCCTGCACGGCGGCAAGCTCCAGGCGCAGCGCACCCGCACCCTGGAGCAGTTCCGCACCGGCCAGGTGACCGCGCTGATCGCGACCAACGTCGCCGCCCGGGGCATCCACATCGACGGCCTCGACCTCGTCGTCAACCTGGAGCCGCCGACCGACCACAAGGACTACCTGCACCGGGGCGGGCGCACGGCCCGGGCCGGGGAGTCCGGCACCGTCGTCACGCTGGTGCTGCCCAAGCAGCGCCGCGGGACGGTCCGGATGATGAGCACCGCCGGGATCACGCCCGTCACCACCAGGGTCACCGCCGGTGACGAGGACCTGGCCCGGATCACCGGGGCCCGGGTGCCCAGCGGCGTGCCCGTCACCGTGCCCGACCCCGTGGTCGAGCGGTCGCGCCGCGGCCCGTCGGCGGGTCACGGCCGACGCGGCCGTCCTTCCTCCGGTTCCGGCAGCGCCCGCGGCACCGGCGGCGGCGGTCGGAGCACCGGTGGCGGCGGCCGGACGGCCACCGACCATGACGGCCAGGGTTCCTCCGGCCACCACCATCGGGCACCCCGACGGCCCGCTCGCTCCGAGTAGCACCACCGGGCCCGCCGACCGTCCGACCGCACCCGGCCCACCCGGCGGCACCCCACCGCGCGCGGCCGCACCCGGCCCAGCCGGGCTCACCCGCCCTCGGCCGCCCGTTCGGCCAGCGCCCGGGAGCGGTGCTCACGGGGCGGGAGCCCGTACGCGGCCCGGAAGGCCCGGCTGAAATCGTCCGCGCGGGGAAAGCCCCAGCGGGCCGCGACGGCCTGGACGGCGGTGGTGCGCTGGGCGGGGTCGGCGAGGTCGCGGCGGGCGCGGTCCAGGCGTTGGCCGCGGATCCAGGCGGCGAGGGTCTCGCCGTCCGGCGCCTCCCGGGTGAAGACCCGGTGCAGGTGGCTGACGGAGACGTGGTGGGCGGCGGCGATCGTCGCGGGGGTGAGGTCGGGGTCCTGGAGGTTGCGCCGGACGAAGGCGCGCACCGCCTCGGCGAGAGCCCGGTGCCGGGTCTCCTCCGGGACGGCGGCCTCGGCCTCCAGCTCCCCGGCGACCCAGGCGGCGACCAGGTCGACCACGATCGTCCCCAGCCGGGCCGCCTCGGCCGGCCGCAGCGCCGTCGCCTGCCGGTCCAGCCCGACCAGGAACTGCGACAGCAGCGCCGGCGAGCCCTCCCGGGCGGAGAAGGCGCGGCCGAGCAGGTCGCGCAGCCGGTGCGGCGGCAGCGGCAGCAGTTCGGCCGGGAAGTCGACGCCGACCCCGGAGAGCCGGGGGACGGTGCCCCCGTCGGTCGGGCCGCCGAAGGTCCGCAGGTCGTACGGGTGCGAGCTGTCCACCAGGTGCAGGGAGCCCGGCCCGAGGGTCTCCGTCCGGCCGGCCCCGCGGGTCAGCGCCATGGTGCCCTGCTGGAGGAACGACAGGTGGTAGACGCCCGTGTCGGCCCGGCGCACCATGCGCTCCGTCCGCCGGAAGCGCACCGACGGGAACGACGTCCCGAGCAGGACCACCTCGCCCAGCTCGGCCCGCCGCAGCTCCGCCCGGAAGTCGCCGGCGTGGGCGCTGGTCGCCTCGCAGGCCCGGGTCCGTTCCAGCAACTCCCGCCAGCAGTCGAAGCGTTCGCTCGCGGGCAGCTCCTCGCCACGGAACACCGTCCCGGTCACCGCCGTCGCTTCCGCCGCCTCGGGCTCCTCCCCCACCGTCGCCGCAACACCGTCCAAGAGTCGGATCATCCCGCCGGGCGGGGCTGTGGATCGGACAGGCCCCGGGCCGCAGCCGCAGCCGGGGGAGCCTTGTCCAGGGAGACCGCGGGCAGCTCCCCCGGCCGCTCGGGGCGCTCGAACTGCTCCGGCCGCCCCGACTGCTCCGGATCGCCCTGCTCGATCCGGCCCAGCAGCCGGGCGACGGCGTCGGTGCGCTCGCGCAGCACCGCGACGTGCTCCGCCCGGTCCGCCTCGGTCATGGCCTCGGCGGGCCGGACCGGGATGCCCCGCTGCCGGGCGGTCGCGATCAGGCTCTCCCCGGCCTGACCGACGATCACCAGCGCGGCGGCGGCGAAGCAGCCCGCGTCCAGGGTGCGCGGCCGGCCGAGCAGGCCGCGGTGGACGATCTGGGCCGGAACGGTCAGTTCGTCCAGCCGCTGGTCGACCGAGCCGCGTTCGAGCGCCGCGAGGACGACCGTGGCCAGCGCCTCACCCGCCTTGGTGACCGCCCACTTGCGGCCGGGCACCGGCGGGAGGAACTCGCGGATCCGGTCCACGTCCTGCTCCAGGGCACTGGTGGTCAGCACCTCGAAGGCGTTGCGGGTACGGATCTCGACGACCTTGTCCCACTCGACCTCCTCACCGTCGAAACCGACCCGCACCGGCCCCAGGTGCACCGCGCCGTAGCCGTCGAGCAGCCCGAGCAGCTTGTGCGCCACGGCCGGCGTCCGGGGGTGACGGCCGATCAGCGTGCCCAGCGCGAGCTTCCACGGCTCGGTGGCCGGCACCGGAGGCGGGGCCACCGAGCCCAGAGCCGCCAGCGCCCAGCGCCCGCCCGCCGCGGACCGCCCGCCGCGCAGCACCGCCTGCCGGCCCGCCTCCCCCAGCTCGGCCGCCGCGCCCACCAGCCGTCCCAGCCCACCGGCCCACTCGACCCTGGCCACCCGCCCGTCCCCTCCACGCCCTGACGAAACCCACAGGTCGGACATGGTACGGCGAGCCCTCCGACCACCTCCGGGCACCTCCCCCCCCGGGGTCTCCGGGGCCCGGATCCGGCTCCCCGAGGTGCCGGATCCGGGCTTTCCGCCACCCGCCGACGCTCCGTCAAGGATGATCGCCGTGCGGACGGGCGGCGGCGGACCGGAGGGTTCGGGCACGCGCGCCGGGAGGGGGACCCGTCGCACCCGACCTGTACGATGTAATGCATGACAAGCACAAATGACCCTTACGAGCTGCGCCCGGGTGTCCCCACCGTCGAGGTCTTCCGCCGCCTGCGCACCGACGCGGGCCTCTCCGACCGGGCCCCCGAGGACGTCGCGATCGGCCTGCCCAACACCTGGTACGGCGTGGTCCTGCACCACGAGGGCGAGCCGATCGGCATGGGCCGGATCATCGGCGACGGCGGCACCGCGTTCCAGATCGTCGACATCTGCGTCCACCCGGCCCACCAGGGCCGCGGCCTCGGCAAGCGCATCATGGCCGCCCTCACCGAGGAACTGGACCGCCGGGCACCCGCCACCGCCTACGTCTCGCTGATCGCGGACGGGCCCGCACGCCTCCTCTACGAGCGGTTCGGCTTCAAGGACACCGCGACCCACGACTCGATCGGCATGTACCGTCCGATGGCGGCGGGCTGACCGCCCCGACCGCGGGGCGCGAGCCCGCACCCCCGTCTCCCGAGGAAGGGCGCCCGCCACGATGGACCACCCGCCGACCGCCCGGCCCCGCCGGTGGGCGGCCGCGGCCGCGGCCGCGCTGCTGCTGTTCGCGGCCCTGGCGGCCCTGCTGGCCGAGCACGGCTGGACACCGTACGGCTTCGAGCGGGACGCCGCCGACTGGAGCACCGCCCACCGGCCGTCCGCCGCCCGGACGGCCGCCGCGGCGGTCACCTCGCTCGGCACCGGCGCGGTGCCCTACCTGCTCGCCCTGGCCGCCGGCGCCGTCACCGTCCGGGCCCTGCCCGCCCCGCGCCCCACCCGCCGGGCCGTCCTGCTGCTGCTCGCCCCGCTGCTCTGGCTGCTCGCCGGCCAACTGCTGCGCTACGGCCTCATGGCGGCCTGCGCCCGCCCCCGCCCACCGCACGCCGACTGGGCCACCGCCGCGTCCGGCTCCTCCTTCCCGTCCGGCCACTCCTTCACCGCCGCGCTCTGCGCCGGCCTGCTCGCCCTCGCCGTGACCCGCGCCCACCCGGCCGCCACCAGGGCCGCCGTCGCGGGCGCCCTGCTGTTCGCGGCGGCCGTCGGCCTCAGCCGGATCTACCTCGGCGTGCACTGGCCCCTGGACGTCCTCGGCGGCTGGCTGCTCGCCGCCGGCTGGCTCGCCCTCGGCACCGCCGCCCTGCCCCGGGTAGGCTCCCGCCGGGCCCGGCAGCCGAGCCCGGCGCCCTGACGGCGCTCCGCCAGCGCTCCGACGGCGCTCCGACGAAGGCCTGACGAACCCCCGGCGAACGGACTGTCACACGATGCCGGGCCCACCGCGTTACCAAGGTATGGATCAAGAATCGCGTGCGGCAGCGTCGCCCGAACCACCCTGGCCGGAGTTCCCGGACTTCGTCGCCGCCCGCGCCCGGCACCTGCTGCGCACCGCCTTCCTGCTCACCGGCGGTGACGCCCACCTCGCCGAGGACCTGGTGCAGGAGGCCCTCGGCCGGATCTACGTCAAGTGGCGGCGGATATCCCGGCTGGACAACCCCAGCGGCTACGCCCAGACCGTCCTGGTCAACACCTTCCTCTCCTACCGGCGCAAGCGCAGCGCCTCCGAGCGCGTCACCGACGAGTTCCCCGAGGTCGGCGTCGACGACCCGGACCCGGCGCTGCGGCTGACCCTGCTGCGCGCCCTCGCCGAACTCCCCGCCCCGGACCGCGCGGTGCTGGTGCTGCGCTTCTGGGAGGACCGCAGCGTCGAGGTGACCGCCGCCGTGCTGCGGCTGAGCAGTGCCGCCGTCCGCACCCGCTCCCGGCGGGCCCTCGCGCGGCTGCGCGCCGTGCTGGGCGAGGACCTCGACGCCGTCCTGAGCGGATCGACGGCGACAGGAAGCAGGACGGCGACGGACGGATCCCGCACGAAGACCGGCCCCGACGGCCCCTCCCGGAAGGCGGTGCTGCGCCATGCCCAGTGACGACGACGCATTCGCGGACGCGTTGACCGACGGCTTCGCCCGCGCCCTGCGCGGCGCCGCCGAGCTGGCCCCCGAGCCGGTGCACCACGCCCTGGCCGCGCAGGCCGAGCAGCGCGGCCGCCGACGGCGGCGCAACCGCCGGGCCGTCCTCGCGAGCGGCCTCGCGGTGCTGGTGCTGGCCGGGGCCGGCGGCTTCGCGGCCGTCCGCGGCGGCACCTCCGGCCCGGTCGGCCCGGTCGGCCCGCCGGGCCCCGCCCTGCCGACGCTGTCCGACCAGGAGCTGAACGCGCTGTTCACCGAGCTGCTGCCGAAGGGCACGGTGACGGGCCTCACCGACCGCTCGCGCGGGATCGCCGACCCGCACCGGACCGGCACCACCCTGCTGTTCGACGACGGCGCGGGAGCGAGCATCCTCATGTTCAGCGCCCAACGGACGGACTTCAAGCCCGAGGTGAGCGCGGTCTGCATGGACCCGACCGACATGCCGCAGGACTCCTGCGACCGGACGGTCCGGCCGGACGGCTCGGTCCTGGTGATCGACAAGCTGCGCAGCCTGCACCCCGAGAACGGCCGGGAATGGCGGGTCACCTGGGCGGCCCCGGACGGCCGGCGGATCGAGTTCACCGAGTACAACGGGCAGCCCGCCACGGCGAACCGGCCGAACCCGCCGCTCGACGCCGCCCAGCTGACGGCCCTGGTGACCTCCCCGGCCTGGGACCGGATCTTCGCCACCCTCCGCCCGGCCGACGGCACCCCGGGGCCCGCCGCCGGCCTGACGCCCGCACCGACCGCCACCACTCCCGCCGGCCCGGGCCTGCTCGCGAAGCTCGTCCCGCTGCTGCCCGCCGGGGCCGAGGTGCAGAGCCAGGACCCGGAGCACGGCGCGCTCATCCTCACCTTCGAGGGCCGCACCAGCCGACTGGTGGTCAACGCGGACCCGCCGTCCCAGCGCGGCCGCGACGAGTTCGCCGGAATGGGCGGCGACCTGCCGACCCCGCTGGAGGTGCGGGAGAAGCGGCCGGACGGGGCGGTCGTCGTCACCAACCGCTTCGGCAACGGGAAGACCGCGACCGACCCGGTGCTGCACTGGCTGGCCGCCGTGCACTACCCGGACGGCAGCCGGGTGCAGATCTCGGAGGGCAACGGCGAGAACTCCTACACCTACCGCCCGGGCGATCCGGCGCTCGACACCGACCGGTTGAAGGCGATCGTGACCGACCCGGCCTGGCACCGCTGAGCGGGGGGAACCAGCGCTCCGGCACGGTGAGTTGACGCTCACCCGGGGCCGGGGCGCCGTTCCGGTGGCGGCACGGTCAGCGCAGCCCGCCGCCGCAGCCGGTCGGGACCTCCGGGGCCGGCGCGGTGCGGCGGGCGTCGAAGTCGGCGAGCCAGCGGAGCGCGTCGCCCGCCGAGGCGTCCCAGCCCGTGCCCAGGTCGACGGCGTCCTCCAGCGCGTGCCGCAGGCCGCCCGGGTCCTCCAGCGGGCCGGACGCTCCGGCGCGCTCGCCCACCAGGGCGACCCGGCCGCGGACCCGGCCCGCCCCGGCGGCCCGGTCCGGGACGGTCCAGGCGCGCCAGTCCCGGCCCATGGTCAGCACGTTGCGGGCGGCGTAGCCGATCTCCGGGAAGGCCGCGAGCACCTGCTCCAGGTCGACCCGGGTGCCGTCCAGGTCCGCTCCGCCGTACCGGTGGCGGGTCGCGGAGAGGCTGAGGTAACGGGAGTCGGGCAGCGGGAAGTGCGCCACCTGCCACTGCGCGCCGACCCAGCTGGTGGCGGCGCCGTCCTGCCAGCGGCCCGCGACCAGTTCCATCGGGAGAACGGTGTGGTAGACCGCGAGCCGCGACCGCGGGGTGCGGTCGGCCCACCGAGGGTCCCGGCGGACGACCGAGCGGGCCGTGCCGGAGAGGATCAGGGCGTCGCCGGTGACGCTGCGTCCGTCGGCGAGCGTCGCGACCACCGACTCGCCGTGCTCGGTGTAGCCGACCACCCGGCTGTCCGCGAGCAGTTGGACGGACTCCAGCTCCCAGCAGGCCTCCAGCAGCGGCTCGTAGACGTCCAGCCGGTGGGCCGTCGCGTGCGTCGGGCGGCCGTCGCCGTGCCGGGCGGGCAGGGCCATCGAGCTCACCGGCTCCCCGGTCGCGCCGTCCATCACCCGGAACTCGTCGATCACCAGGGACCGTTCGCGGACGGCGTCGCCGACGCCGAGCCGGTCCAGCAGCCGGAACGCGGGCGGCGCCAGCCGGACGCCCGCCCCGTCCCCGGTGAGCACCGGCCGCTGCTCCAGGACGAGGACGTGATGGCCGCGCGCCCCCAGCGCAACCGCCGTGGCCAGACCGCTGACACCACCGCCGGCAACCAGAATTCGCATGCTTCCGATGATGGCTCCGGGGGGACGGACCGGGCGATGCGGTCACGTTGCCTGTGTCAGAACCTCCCGCCGAGGTGACACAGGACGAACTCCGAGGTTTGAAACGGGCGATGTCCGATTTGCGTGGTCGGTGCGCCGTGGCTCCCGCTCCGTACGCTCAGAACGAGCGGCCCATCCGCTCCATCGACACCATGCAGTGGGTCCACGGACGGACCCGGGCCCGCGCCGCGGCCACCACCTGGGCCACGTGCGCGGCGGCCGCCAGGGTCATGTGGCGGTGCCAGCCGTCGGCACCGCGCCCCTCGTAGTCGTCCAGGGCCCCGACGTGCGAGGCGGAACCGGCGAAGTCCTGCTCGACCCGCCGCGGGAGCTTCGCCAGCCGCAGCAGCACCCCGAGCGGCGTCGCCGTCAGGTTCGTCAGCCAGCAGCCGACCGGCTGCTCCTGCCCGGCGTCCCACTGCCCCAGCAGCAGCAGCGGCAGCCCGGCCCACTCCACCGGCACGCCGCCGACCAGGCTCCGGCGCACGGCGCCCGTCGCCGGGTCCGTCCACTCCACCGGCCGGCGGAGCATCCGGTGCAGTTGCAGCACCCGGCCGGCGGGCAGCGAGCGGCCGCCCCGGCCCGCACCGCGGCCCGCCCCCTGGTCCAGCACCGGCAGGGTGGCGGGGACGGCGGACAGCAACGGCGCGCCCGCCCGCGCGTAACGGTCGAAGACCGGCCCCAGCTCGGCCCCCGGGAGGTCCAGGACGACCGGGCGGGGCCCGATCGTGCTCGGGTCGCACACCCGGGCGGCCGCCGCGACGCACCCGGCCGCCGCCTGGCCGAACGGCACCAGGTGCCACCTGACCGGCACCGTGACGTCGCTGGCCACGCCCCACATGCCGATCGCCTGCCGGCCCTTCCGGGGGACCGGCAGCGCCTGCACCACCCAGGCGGTGAAGCGCAGTTCGTTGTCGGCGTGGCGCTGCAGCGCCCTGCTGACCGGCTCCCAGTCCCAGGTGGACGCGGCGATGAAGTGGTGCAGGCTCTGGGCGAGTTCGGGGCCGCCGACCTGGGCGGCGATGTTCCGGATCGACTTGCGGCCCTCCGCCGCGATCAGCCCGCGCAGGTAGAGGGCGCCCTTGGCGCGCTGGTCGCTGCGCGGCAGCGGGGCGAAGAGCACCTCGGACAGCTCGTCCAGGACGCCGCCGGCCGTCGGTCCGGGGTCCGTGGTGCCCGGCGGGCGGACGGACGGGGTGCGACCGGACGGGGCACGATCGGACAGGGTGCGATCGGACTGCGTACGGCGGGCGGTCCGGCGCCGGGTGTCGGGCTCCGCGGGTCGAGTGAAGATCGTGTCCACACCAGCGCGACCGGTCATGGCGGCAAGCCTATTTCCCCTTCGCCCGGGGTGAC